>CBJLKR010000215.1:0-3997 GCA_966423695.1 uncultured bacterium
GCAAGCTGCGCGATTCTGCTGGGGTCGAGGATCACCAGCTCGGCGTCGTTGAGCTCGCTCAGCCGGCGCCCGCTGGGGCTGAACCGGAACTGGTCCTCGTAGTAGCGCGCCGGGCGACGGCCCGAAGACGGCTCGGTCGGCTGGCTCATGCCCGGCCTCCAGCCTGGGCCGGGATACCCAGGGCACGCCGGTACACCCGGTCGCAGCCGGCGCACATCGTGGCGACGTGCCCGTCGTTGCGGTGTGCCCAGACGTCGAACGTCACGGTGGCGCGCGCCCCGCAGAGCACGGTGATCTCCTCGCCCGGGACGGGGATCGACGTCACCCGGTGCCACTCGCCGTCGATGACTGGTTGGATCCTGGCCGGGTCGAGGTAGACGGTTGCGGTCATCGGCCTTCCCGCCCCATCCGCTCGACGTCGGCGAGCGCGCCGTCCAGCAGCGCCACAAGGCGGTCGCGGGTGTTCCGCGTGACCACGGTCGAAGGGCCGTCGTCAACGGCGAGCGCGGCGACCAGCTCGCCGCTGATGTCGTTGACGAGGCCAACCATCAGCCGGACCGACTGGCCCGCGGTGTCGACCGTCGTCGCTGTTCGTTCGCGCTGCCATCCTCGAGAAGTCACACGATGGACGCTAGGAACCAGCAGAAGCGACCAGGTAGGGCACGTTGCCCTACTACCCGTTCAGGTGTAGGACACCTTGCCCTACCTCGGAACCGCGCCGATCCGTAACGCGAGCTCGCGCAGCGGTGCGCTGATCCGGCGTTGTTCCTCGATCAGCTCGGCGACGATCTGCCGCGGTAAGGTCTGGTACTTGATCCAGTCGGGTGCGAGCTGCTCCATCGCGAGAACCGTGCTCAGCGCCCGTTCGTGCTGGCCGAGGCGTTGCTGGGATAGCGCAACGTCGGCGAGGTGCCGCGCGCGGGTCGCCAGCGGCAGGGCGGCATCACGCGGCAAGCGCTTCGCCGCTGCCAGCGCTCCGGGAAAGTCGTCCTGGACGACATGGACGTCCACCGCGAGCATGGCGACCTTCGCAGGACCGAAGCTGCTCTGGTGGTCCGTACGGTCGTATCCGAGCCGGTCGGCCATGTCTCCGGACACGCGGAGCAGCTCGCGCGCGTCGTCGGCCTTGAGCGATCGTGCGGCGGCGGTCGCGGCCGTGACGGTGAGCAGTCCGTACGCGGACAGCTGTGACTCGGAGGCGTCGCCAGCGGGCTCGACGTCGTCCGCAGCAACGACCGCTACTCGCTGCGATTCCTCGTATCGGCCCTGAACGAGCAGCTGCCACGAAACGGACACCCGCATGGCCGCATACAGGAGCGGGTCATCGCTCGCGCGCGCCGCGGCGAGGCCTTCACGGATGGCGAGGAATGCGGCGTCAGGCTGCCCGAAGTGAACGAGGGTGTCCCCAGCGGCCTGGTAACCGCGAGCCAGCACGTGCGCGGCTCGCGTCCGCTGGCCGGCAGGAACGGCACGAAGCGTGGCCCGCAGCCGCGGCAGCGCCTGTGGAAGCAGCGACGCAAGCAGCTCGTACCGGCCAGCCCAGTACGCGCCCCACAGGTACGTGACGGTGCGCTCCGCGTCGTCGAGCGACAAGGCCTCGTCGTCGAGCAGGTCGCCGTCGAGCAGATCGTCAACCGGAGTGAGCGCCCGACGGATTGCGAGGATGCCGCCTTCCGGCGGTGCGGCAGGGACAGCGGTTGCCTTGCCCATCAGGTCGGCCACCGTCACGTCGAGCGCCTTCGCGATCCGCTGCAGCGTGCTAACGGCCGCGGTATGACGCCTGCCCTGTTCGAGCTTGCGGACCACGTCAATGCTCACCTGAGCTGCCTCGGCGAGTTCGCGTTGTGTCATCAGCTTGCCGCGCAACTGGCGGATACGTGCGCCAAGCTCCATGCGGTCGTCCATGACGAGCCACCCTCATTCGCGGAGTCGAGCCTCTCCGCGTGCCCCCGGGAGCTACCCGGGGGCGGTCCTCCGCGAAGAGGTACGACAAGCCTACCGGCCGTGCGATGCCAGGTGTCGGGTGTGGGCCCGAGCGGCGGCGAGCGCAACGTAGCTGCACCACACGCCGGCGAGCACGATCAGCATGATCACGCGGGCCGGCCAGTTGTGCTCCTGGATGGCGAGGTGCCCGACCGACGGTGCCAGCACGAAGGCCAGGACGGTGAAGCTGACCAGGGCTGTCCTAGCGGCGAGCAGGGCCGCGGCGGCGCCGATCTGCGTGAGGCGGCTCATCGGTCGCACACCAGCAGCACGAAAGCGGCCACCGCGCCGATGGCGGCGAGGATGACGACGACGATCAACGCGGCCGTGATCATGGGCTACCCCCCTGGTCAGCGCGCCGGGAAGCTCCCGGCACGTCGAACAGGGTCTAACAAAATAGAGGCACCCGCAAGTGTTCTTAGTCCCTGTTATCGTGGCGGGATGGAAAAGCGTCCGTCTGGCCTAGTCGCGTTCCGGTACAGCCGCGTGTCCGACGACAAGCGCAAGCTCTCACGCTCGGTCCCGGAGCAGGAAGCGGAGGGCCTCGAAGCGATCGCCGCCTGCGGCTGGGTCGATGGCGGCAGCTTCAGCGACCCCGACATGTCGGCGTCCCGGTTCGCGACGAAGACACGCCCCCAGTGGGCCAAGCTCGTCGACGACGTGCTGCCGTCCGGAAAAGTGGGTGTGCTGGTGCTGTGGGAGCCCGCGCGAGGCAGCCGGGTGCTGTCAACCTGGGCGCTCCTGCTGGAGACCTGCCAGCGTCTCGGCATCCTGGTGCACATCACCAGCCACGAGCAGACGTACAACCTGCGGAATCCGCGGCACTGGAAGACGTTGGCCGACGACGGGGTGAAGGCGGTCTACGACAGCGAGGAGACGTCGATGCGCGTGCTCCGCGGTGTGGCCGGCCACGCGTTGACGGGCAAGCCGTACGGGCACGTGCTGTACGGCTACCGGCGGCACTACCACCCGGAGACGAAGGAGTTCCTCGAGCAGGTCATCGACGAGGAGCGCGCCCAGGTGGTGCGGGACTGCGCGGAGTGGATCGCGGCGAAGAAGTCGCTGGGGAGTTTGATCCAGCACCTGCACGAGCGAGACGTCCGGTCACCGTCGGGCAACGAGTGGTGGTCGGACACTTCCCTGAAGCAGATGGTGCTCAACCCCGGGTACGTGGGCAAGCGGGTGCACCAGGGGAAGGCGATCGGGGATGGGGCGTGGCCGGCGATTCTCACCGAGCAGCTGCAGCGCGAGTGCCGGGACGTGCTGAAGGCGGAAGGTCGGTCCAAGGAGCGCGACGGCGCGGTGGTGCACGTCCTGTCGGGGATCGTCATGTGCGGTTCATGCGGCGGCCCGCTGCGGGTGGACCCGGGGGGCAAGGGCCACCTGTACTACCTGTGCAAGAGCAAGAGCCGACACGTCGGTATCCGCAAGGCTGTGCTCGAGGAGTACGTCCAGGAGGTCGTGCTCGCCCGGCTGGGCCGGGAGGACTTCGCCGACCTGCTCGCCGACAATCTCGACGACGACGTGCAGCTGGCAGAGGAAGAGGCAGCGCGGCTGCGCACGACCCTTGAGGGGTTCTACGAGCAGGCGAAGCCGACGGTGCCGGAGGCGGAGAGGCTGTCCCCGATCGGGCTGGCTCGGATGGAACGCGAGTACCTGCCGCTGATCGCGGCCGCCGAGGGCCGGGCGAAGAGGCTGCGAGTGCCGCCGGTGTTGCGTGCTGTGGCAGGACCTGAGATCCGCTCGAAGTGGCCCAGGATGGAGATGAGTCAGCAGCGCGAGGTGATTCGGACCGTGATGGCGGTGCAGGTGTTACCCATCGGTCGTGGCCGGCGGGTACCGCCGGAGGACCGTGTGATGATCAATTGGCTGCAATCGTGAGACCCCGGTCGAAACTGTAAAAGTGCGGGGGGGGGGGGGCGTCTCTGCGTTCTCCCCTCTCCCTGCCCTGAACCTACCGTCAACTGTGGCAGCCAAACCGACGTTCGGTTTTTTCGGTTTCCCCGGCCAGGGC
>CBJLKR010000216.1:0-3966 GCA_966423695.1 uncultured bacterium
AAGGCATCCGGTACGGCCGGTGCAGCGCGGGCTCGATGAACCGCAGCCGCATCACCGAGAGGTGGGCCGAGCAGAACGCGAACGTCGCCGCCAGCGAGTAGACCGCGCCGAGGAGGTCGATCTCGGCTCCGCCGGCGAAGATGCCGGGAATCACCAGCACCGCGGCGCCGATGCCGAAGACCACGATCGATACGTACGGCGTCTTGAACTTCGGGTGCAGCTCGGCGAAGCGCCGCGGCAGCAGTTCGACGCCGGCGAGCGAGTAGCTGAGCCGCGATATGCCGATCAGGCCGGCGTTGGTCGCGATCACGAGGATCGTGAACGCAAGAATCCCGACCCAGATCCCGGCCCAATAAGCCAGCGTGGTCGAGACCGCAGAGAAACCTGTGACGATCCCGGCGACCGGGTCGCTCTTCCACGTAGTGGCGAGGTCGGTGGTGAATCCGCCGGCGGCGGCGTGGACCGGGAAGACGCTGACGCCGATCGTCGGCAGGAAGGCGGAGACGAAGAGCACCGCGCCGACGACCGCGAAGGTCGCGCGAGGCACACTGCGGCCCGGGTTCTTGGCTTCCTCGGACATGTTCGAGATCGTCTCGATCCCGGTGTAGGTGACCATCGCTATGGAGATGCTGGCCAGGAAGTTGCCCCACGTCGGCGCAATGCCGACGAGGCGAAGGTTCGAGATCACGGTCTGGATGTTGAGAAGGAAGAAGAGGCCGAGGATGACCAGCACGAACTGCGTGATGAGGTCCGCGATGGCGAGGGTGAGGTTCAGGGCGCTCGACTCCTGGATGCCGATGACGTTGACGGCGATCAGCGCGAAGATCAGCAGAACGGTCGCCACCACGTGCCAGAAGTCGTTCTCGCGCATCACCGAGAACAACGGGATGTACTTGCCGAAGACTCCGAGGTAGCTGATCGCGAAGTACGAAGAGATCGAGACGGTGGCGGTGTAGTTCAGGAGCTGGACCCATCCGACGATGAAGCCGATCGGCTCGTTGAACGCCCTCCGCGCGAAGCTCGAGCTGCCGCCCGCGTGCGGAAGGGCGGCGGTTCCCTCCGCGTAGTTCAGCGCGGTGGTCACGAAGATGAAGCCGGCGAGGATCATCGCGAGCGGCGTCAGGCCCAGGGCGAAGGCGGCCGTGACCCCGAGGGCGTAGTAGATGCTCGACCCGACGTTGCCGTAGCTCGCCGCGAACAGCGCGGGCGCCCCGAGCGTACGGGGCAGCTTCGCTGGGCGTCGGACGACGACCCTGAGGTCGCCCGGCCGGCGGCCGCGCCGCGCGACCGACTCGGAGTTCACGTCCCCGAGGTTAGCCCAAAGTCATGCGAGTTCCATACGCCGTCGGCGCCGGTTCTCACGGAGACCTCACAACCGCGCGCCTAGGTTGGAAGCATGCGCAACGCGATCGTGCGGGTGGCGGAGACGGGATCCGCAGGCGAGGAACGGCAGGTGCTTCGGGCGGCGATCCGCCAGCTCGAGCGCGCCGACCTCTACCTCGCCGCGGTCGACGCGATGGACGTGGCCGACCCCGACGCGACCAGGGCGCTGGGCGGCGTGCGCCACGACGTCGAGGGCCTGCGTCGCCACCTCATCGGCCTGCTCGCGGGCGACTGATGCACGCGCCCGCGGCGGCGCGGCGCCGGATCAAGATCCACGGCGCGAACCTCGGACCGCTCCTGTGCTGGTCGATCGTCTTCGCGGACATCGGGACGTCTATCTACTACGTCCCGGGCATCGTCTCGTCGCAGGGCTACAACAAGCGCACGGCGATCTTCGTCGTCATGACCGCCGTGGCCTTCGTGCTCCTCGCGGTAAAGTACGCCGAGGTGACGTGGCGCAACCCCGAAGGGGGTGGCGTGGTCACGATCTCGTCTCGGGCGCTGCACCCGTTCGTCGGGCTGGTGGGTGGCCTGTTCATCATCGTCGACTACTACCTGACCGCCGCTCTGAGCGCGTTCTCCGGCGTGAGCTACCTCGCCGTCGTGATCCCGGCCGCGGGTTGGGGCAGCGCCATCCCGGGCACGCTGGTCGCGCTGGCTCTGCTCGCGCTACTCAACGTCATCGGCATCCGGGAGAGTGCCACGGTCAGCTTCATCGCCGCGGTCCTGGCCGCGGCCGGCCAGGTCGTCGTCGTCACGATCGTGGCGGTTGCGCTCGGACCGGCCGGCATCGTGCACAGCCTGCAGGCGGCGGGTCAGGGACCTCCCGCGCTCAACCCGCTGACCGTCGTCTTCGGGTTCGGCGCCGCCTTCCTCGCTTTCTCGGGCCTGGAAAGCGTGGCCCAGATCGCGCCCGCGATGCGTACGCCACGCCGCCGGACGGCCTACCGGACGATGGCGCTGGTCATCGTCCTGATGGTCATCACCAGCCCGATCCTGTCGCTGTGGCAGACCGTGCTGGTCGCGGACCCGAACAGCCCCGCCAACAACAGCCAGCTGCTCTCGCTGCTGGGTGGCCAGTACGGCGGTCTCCTGGTCGCCGACTACGTCGCCGTCACGGGCGCCGTGCTGCTGATGTTCGCGACGAACACGGCGATCATCGGCGGGTACCACGTTTTCCTGGCGCTGACGCGGATGGGCTTCCTGCCTCGGTTGGTCGAGGCGCACAACGCCTGGCGCCGCACCCCGCACGTCGCGATCCTGGCGTCGGTCCTGCCGCCGGTCGCGATCGTCTACGCGGCGGCGCAGAGCTCCGCCGGTACGGCCGTGTTCCTCGGCAACCTGTACGCGTTCGGCCTGCTCGGGTCGATCATCCTCACCAACGTCTCGCTCGACGTCATCCGCTGGCGTGAGCTCAGGGTCGACCCACGCGCCGTCCGCCGCGCCGTCCTCGTCGTCGGCATGGTGACGACCGCCCTCGCCGGCATCGCGTGGACGGTCAACATCTTCGCCAAGCCCGACGCGACGATCTTCGGCGGCGCCCTGACCGGTATAGGCCTGGTCATCGGCCTCTCGACCTACCGCTCCGCGCGCAAGCGCCGGCCGCTCGTGTTCCCGGTGCCTTACCGCCCCGAGCTGGCCGCGCAGTCGATCGCGATGCAGTTCCAGCGCGAGCCGGCCGATGTCCTCATCGTCCTGCCGCGCGACCAGAACTCGGCCGGCGCGGTCATCGACGAGGGCATCGAGAAGGCCGCCGGCAAACGCGTGGTCTTTCTCTTCCGCGGCCACCAGCCACCCGGCCCCGCCGAGCTCTGGGAGGTCAGCGATCCGTACCTGAAGGACTATGTCGCCCAGGACGCGTTCACGCGAGCCGAGATGCGCTCGCGCAGCGTCGTGCCGCACCGCCGCTACGTGTATGTGCCGGGCAGCCTGCCGCGCGACGCCATCGGCCGGGTGTGGGCGGCGGTGCGCCCGCGTGAGACCGTGGTCGTCCAGGGGGAGCAGGACGTGCTTCCTCCCGTTTCCCTGGAGCGCGTTCGGCACAGGGTGCACGCCGGCGTGCCCGTGCTGCACCTCGTGACCAGCCACGTGCGGAACACTGCCGCGGCGGCCGCGGCCGGCACCTAGCGGCCGCGCCTCTACACGACCAGGTCTTTCAGCTCGCGCGGATAGTCGGTCATCACACGCCGGCCGTCCTCGGTGATGACGACCGTGTCCGAGTGGCGGAAACCGCCCAAATCTTTGAAGTAGACCCCAGGCTCGACAGTGAACACCATGCCCGGCTCCAGGACCGCGTCGTCGCCGCGGTCGAGGAAGGGCGCCTCGTGGCCTTCGAGGCCGATCGAGTGGCCGACGTGGTGCCGGAGCCTGTCCGCCACGCCGAGCTCCTCGGCGAGGCTTACCGTCGCCAGCTCGACCTCGCCCGCCGGCACGCCGGGGGCCATCGTCTCGATGGCTCGCGTCTGCAGGGCGAGCATCGCGGCGAAGGCCTTCTCCTGCTCCGGCGTGGGAGGGGGGGAGAGAGTAGTTCGGTTGAGAGTGGTGTGGTGCGAGTCGGTTGTGGTGCTAGTGTTGTTGCCACAG
>CBJLKR010000217.1:0-3966 GCA_966423695.1 uncultured bacterium
GAGGTTCAGCGACAGCGACGGGAAACGCTGCAGGCCCTGCAGGATCCCTCGCGGGATGGCGACCTGCCAGATGAGCGCGATCGAGAAGCCGAGGACGAGGATGGGGATCGTCGACCCGACGCGGGCGTAGACCGCGATGGCTCGGCCGAACAGCGCGGTCAGGAGGATGAAGAAGAGACACGGGATGGCGATGAGCCGCACCGTGCGCGCCGTCAATGAGCGCACGCCTGGGTCGCCGCGGGCGGCGAGCATGGCCGTGTAGCGCGCGAGGACCGCGATGATGATCAGCGCAGGGCCGGTTCCGACCGCGTACACGGCGATCAGGAAGGCGACCTGGCCGTAGATCTCGGGTCCAAGGATGCGGCCCGCGATCGCGTGGTAAACGAAGCCGCCGACACCGGCGGTGAGCCCGCCGAAGAAAAGGATCAGGTTTTGCCGGATCAGCGGGTCGCGCAGCAGGCCGGCCAGCCGCTGGCCCGGTCCCGGTCGCTGCACAACAGGCGGGAATTGTAGGTGCACGGCGGGGATAATTCCTTGCCGTGCCCGACCCAGGCAAGCCCGTCGTCTCCGCGCTGATCGTCAACCGCAACTCGAAGGAGGACCTCCTTCGCTGCCTGAAGACTTTCTTCGCCAGCGCCGACGTGCCGGTCGAGGCGATCATCGTCGACAACGACTCGTCGGACGGGTCCGCCGCCGCGGTCACCGACGAGTTCCCTCAGGCCACCGTGCTCGTGCAGCCGAAGGACCTCGGCTACGGCCGCGCCGCGAACGTCGGCCTCGAGCGCTGCCAGGGCCGGTTCGTGCTCCTGCTCAGCCCTGAGGTCACCGTCGACCCGCAGTGCGTGGGCCGCCTCGCCGACCTCCTGCTCACGCGGCCCGACGCCGGCGCCGTGGGCCCGCGCCTGCTGCTGTCGAGCGGCCGTCTCGACCCGGACTCGCGGCGCGCGTTCCCGATCCCGAGGACGCTCTTCTATCAGACGGTTGGCCTGAGCAAGCTCTTCCCGAAGAGCAAGCGGTTCGGCCGTCTCAACATGGGGCACCTGCCCGAGGACGACGTGCACGAGATGGACGCCGGCACGGCCGCGTGCCTGATGCTGCGCCGCTCGGCGCTCGACCGGGTCGGCTTCTTCGACCCGCGCTACTTCATGTTCGGCGAAGACCTGGACCTGTGCTACCGGCTCAAGCTCGGCGGCTGGAAGGTCTTCTATCTGCCGGGCGCCACCGCGACGCGCAGCGCGCGGCCGCTCCCCGCCGACCGCCGGCGCCAGGTGTCGTACGAGCGCCACCGCGCGATGTGGACCTATCACTTCAAGCACCACTCCGAGGACGTATCGGCGTTCGCCAACGGCCTCGTCTGGGCGCAGATCTGGGGCCGCTACGTCGCCGATCGCGTGCGCAGCACGCTCGGCGGCGACCGCCACGCGACCGCCTGATGTACCACCAGATCGCGCGCAACAAGCGCAACTCGGTGTTCGTCATCGGCGGCTTCCTCGTCGTGTGGCTGGCGGTCGGCGCGATCGTCGGCGAGGTGTCGTCGGGGAGCGGCGGCGCGATCGTGGGCGCGATCATCCTCGGCTTGATGGGCGTGGGCGCGGCCGTGTACGCGTACTACTTCGGCTCAGCGACCGTGCTGGCCGCGATGGGCGCGCAGGAGGCGAACCCGCAGCAGTACCAGCAGCTCTACAACATCGTGCAGACGCTGGCGATCGGCGACGGCCTGCCGATGCCGAAGGTGTACGTGATGAACGACCCAAGTCCGAACGCCTTCGCGACCGGACGTGACCCCAACCACGCCGCGGTGACCGTCACGACCGGACTCTTGCAGATGATGAACCGCGAGGAGCTCGAGGGCGTGCTCGCCCACGAGATGAGCCACGTGAAGAACTTCGACGTCCGCCTGCTGCTCGTGGTGACGACGATGATCGGCATGGCCGCGCTCATCTCCAGCGTGTTCTGGAACAGCGTCGGCAGGGTGAGGTTCGGCGGTCGCAACAGCGGGCAGGCCGCGCTCGTCATCTTCGCCATAGGCATCCTGTTCACGTTGGTCGCGGTGATCGTCGGACCCTTGATGCAGCTGGCGCTGTCGCGGCAGCGCGAATCGCTCGCCGACGTCAGCGGGGTCGAGCTCACGCGCAACCCGCAGGGCCTCATCTCAGCGCTGCAGAAGATCGCCCAGAACGACAAGCCGCCCGAGCACTTCAACCACGCGGTGGCGGCCATGATGATCGACAACCCGTCCGAGCACCACGGCAGCTTCTTCAACCACCTCTTCGACACGCATCCGCCCATCGAGGAGCGGATCGCCGCCCTGCAGAGGATCGCCAGCGTCCAGCAGACCTAGCGCCTCTCCGGCGGAAGCGGTGTCGCCGGCGCTGGCGAGGCTTCTTCACGTGCGCCGCACCGAGCTGCGCCGCACGCTGCAGGTCGCCGGCTTCGCGATCGTCCTCGGCTGGGCGATGTACACGGCGTTCAGCGCCGCCCAGTCGATCTTCCTCAACAAGGCGGGGCCCCACGCGTATCCGCTCTTCTTCATCGTCCTCGCCCTGACCGTGTGGCCGATGGCGACGCTGCAGGGGGTCCTGACCCGCCGATTCGGCGTCGGCGGCGCGTTTCGCATCGTCCTCGGCGCCAACGCGGTGGCGGCGATCGGGGTGTTCATCGCCTACACCGTGCGCGAGGACGCGACCGTGGCTTTCAGCGCCTACGTCGTCTACTCGGTCGCGTTCGAGCTCGTGATGCTGAGCTTCTGGGCCTTCGTCACCCAGCACTTCAACGTGCTCGAAGGCAAGCGCATCTTCCCCGTGATCGCCGCCGGCTCGAGCGTCGGTTACATCCTGTCCGGAGTCACCACCACCGTCGTAGCGGTGTTCGCGACCGAGCCGCTGATCTTCATCTGGGCGTTTGGCTCGGTCGCGAGCGCGGTGCTGTCGTCCGGGCTAGAGCGCACGCTGTTCAGGCCGGCGTTCGCGGAGGAGGAGGACCAGCTTCTCGTCGAGCACGAGGTGGAGCGCAAGCGTCACGGCGCGGTCGCGGTCGTCGTCCGGGCCCTCGAGCACACGACGGGGAGCAGGCTCGTCCTCGCCCTGGTCCTGCTCGCGCTGGCGCTGCAGGTCGTCAGCCGCGTCGGCGATTACATGGTCGCGGTCGTCTTCGTCGCGGCGACCCACAACAACCTTCAAGACCTGACCATCCTCGTCGGCAACTCGTGGCTGGTCAGCTACGCGGTCCAGCTGGTCATCAGCCTCTTCGTCGCGCCGTGGATCCTCGGCCGCCTCGGCGTGAAGAACGCCATCCTGGCCCTGCCGCTGTTCACGCTCGTCGGCTTCGCCGCCGTCGCGCTCAACCCGGTCCTGGCGACGGCGCTGTTCCTGTTCATCGTGCGCAACGGGCTGCAGACGGGCCTCGACGATCCGACCCAGAACGTGCTGGGCGGCGCGCTGCCGGCGCACGTCGTGCCGCGCCTCCTCTTCCTGCTCGACAACGTGGTGCTTCCAGGAGGAGCGATCGCCAGCGGCGCCGGCCTGTTGGCGCTGCAGGCGACGCTGGGCGCCGACGTCCAGGTGCTCGCCGTGACCGGCACCGTGCTCGCGGTCCTGTACATCGGCGCCGCGTGGTCGGTCCGCGGGCACTACGTCGAGGCCATCTACTCGCGCCTTCGCGCGCACGCGCTGAGCCTCGCCGACTTCCAGCAGGCCGTCGGGCGCGCGAGCCCGGAGCAGGTGGCCGAGCTCCGCGACTACGTGCACGCCGGCGACGCCCGCACGCGCGAGTTCGCGGCGGCGGCGCTCGCCAAGGCGGCGCCCGACGTGTTCGCGGCCATTGTGCCCGAGCTGGTCGCTTCGCCCGACGCGGTGCTGCGCCGCCTCGCCTTCCAGATGGCGCCTCCCGACAGCATCACGAAAGGCCAGCTCGAGGTCGCGCGCGACGACGACGACGGGTGGGTGCGCGCAGCAGCGGCGGTGGCGG
>CBJLKR010000218.1:0-3956 GCA_966423695.1 uncultured bacterium
CCCGGCACGACGACCGCGACCATCCTGGCGCAGACGATGATCAACGAAGGCTTCCGCAACGTCACCGCGGGCGCCAACCCGATGCAGCTCAAGATCGGCATCGAGCGCGCGGTCGAGGCGGTGGTCGAGGAGATCAAGAAGCTTTCCGTTCCGGTCAAGGGCCACGAGGACGTCGCGCACGTCGCGGCCATCTCGTCCCAGGACCAGAAGATCGGCGAGCTCATCGCCGAGGCCATGGACAAGGTCGGCAAGGACGGCGTCATCACCGTCGAGGACAACCAGGCGATCAACACCGAGCTCGAGGTCGTCGAGGGCATGCAGTTCGACCGCGGCTACATCGCTGCCTACATGGTCACGAACCCCGACCGCATGGAGGCGGTGCTCGACGAGCCGTACGTGCTCATCACCGACCGCAAGGTCTCGGCCATCCAGGACCTGCTCCCCGTGCTCGAGCGCGTGGTCCAGCAGGGCAAGCCGCTGCTGATCGTCGCCGAGGACGTCGAGGGCGAGGCGCTCGCGACGCTCATCGTGAACAAGCTGCGCGGCACCTTCACCGCCGTCGCGGTCAAGGCCCCGGGCTTCGGCGACCGCCGCAAGGCGATGCTCGAGGACATGGCCATCCTGACCGGCGGCACCGTGATCTCCGAGGACCTCGGCCTCAAGCTCGACCAGACCAAGGTCGAGCAGCTGGGCAAGGCGCGCAAGGTGACCGTCAACAAGGACGACACCACGATCGTCGTCGACGCCGAGAACGACCCGAAGCGGATGGCCGCCATCCAGGCTCGCATCAAGGCGATCAAGGCCCAGGTCGAGGAGACCACGTCCGACTTCGACAAGGAGAAGCTGCAGGAGCGGCTGGCGAAGCTCGCCGGCGGCGTCGCGGTCATCAAGGTCGGCGCGGCCACCGAGGTCGAGCAGAAGGAGAAGAAGCACCGCATCGAGGACGCGCTCAGCGCGACCAAGGCCGCGGTGGAAGAGGGCATCGTCGCGGGCGGCGGCACCGTGCTGCTGAACGCGCAGAAGAAGCTCGACGGCGGGCTGGGCCTCAAGGACGACCAGGCGACCGGGGTCGCCATCGTGCGCAAGGCGCTCGAGGAGCCGGTGAAGCAGATCGCGATGAACGCGGGCAAGGAAGGCTCGGTCATCGTCGAGTCGATCCGGAAGAGCAAGGCCGGCGAGGGCTACGACGCGCTGAACGACAAGTTCCTCAACATGTTCGAAGCCGGCATCGTCGACCCGGCCAAGGTCACGCGGTCCGCGCTGCAGAACGCCGCGTCGATCGCCGCCATGGTGCTCACCACCGAGGCGATGGTGACCGAGGTTCCCGAGGAGAAGAAGAACTCCGGCATGCCGGGCGGCATGTCGCCCGACATGATGTAGGAGAGCGCGGACAGTCCCGAGCTCTCAAGGACCCCCTGCCGCGGCGGGGGGTCCTTTCTTATTCCAGGTGGGTGCGGGCGCCGGACGCGCCGCCCGAACAGGCGAGGCCGCCGCGAAGCATCAGGTCCGGCTGCGCAGAGTGCCGCGGCGACGGCGGGGGAGCCGTTCCTGGCCTGGCGGCTCCTCGACCGGGATCACGCCGCCGATGCCGGCCATGCGCCGCGCGGCGATGGTGACCGCGAACGGCAGCCCGAGCATGAACGTGGCCACGATCACGGAGAGCGGGTCGGGCAGCCGGCGCGGGTCGCTCAGGCCGAGATACGTCAGGTACCCGCCGCCCACGGCCGTGAGTAGGACGATGAGCGCCGCCATGCCGATCGCCCAGGTCCTGTACTCACGGTAAAGCGGCGGGGCGTTGCGGCTGGCCATGCGCAGCAGCCACCAGGCGGTGAGGCCGTTGAGGACCAGGCCGCTGAGCAGCGCGCAGGTCGCGATGCCGATGCGAAAGGCGGTCAGGTGGACCATGACGAAGGCGGACGCGTTGACCGCCAGGATGCCGATGGGCGTGATGACACCCAGGGCTAGCAGGACTAGCTCGCGGACCCTCCGGCTAGTGGCCGCAGCCGCAAGCCTGCGCGCTGCCAGCGTCGTCGCCAGTGTCGAACGAGTGGCCGCAGGAGCAGGAGTGCACGGCGTTCGGGTTGTGGACCGTGAAGCCCGCGCCCATCAAGCTGTCGACGTAGTCGATCTCGGAGCCGCGGATGTAGGCGACGCTGAAGTCGTCGACCAGGATCTGCACGCCCTCGTGGTCGACCACGAGGTCGCTCGTGCGGCGCTGGTCGTCGAACGCCATGCCGTACTGCATTCCCGAGCAGCCGCCGCCGCTGACGAATATGCGGAGCGCGAGCTCGGGGTTGTTCTCCTTGGAGAGGAGCTCCTTCAGGCGCGTCGAGGCTTCGGGGGTTAGTGAGACGACAGCTTGTTCGATCACGGCCCTAGATGCTACCAGACGAAATTAGCGGCGGCCGAGCTTGAAACCCTTCTTGTCCTTCGTCTCGCCGGCGGTCGACCCGGCGATGATCTGGGCCAGCTGCTCGACCCCGCGCGAGATCTCGCTCTTGGGGTCGGTGAGGACCAGGATCTCGCCCTTGACCGCCGCCTCATCGGGCTTCGTGCCATCGAAGCCGATCTCGATCGCGAGGTCCTGCTTGAGCGTGCGGACGACGTCCTCCTTGCTCACGACCGACTTCGGGACCTTGTTGTTCAGGGCGAGGATGACGCGCCCGGGAACGATGTTGAGCACGTTCGTGAAGATGTTCAGCAGCTCGCCCACGTCCTTCAGTGACGAGAGCTCGGGCGTGACCAGCACGAGCACCCGCTGCGAGTGGTCGAGGACGCTGATGACGATGTCGGTGAACGCGACGCCGAGGTCGAAGATGATGTAGCGGAACGCGTTCACCAGGATGCCCATCGCGCGGTTGACGAGGTCGACCGTGATGAGGTCTGCCTGCTCGGCGCGGAGCACGCCGGGGAGCAGCATCATGCCGCCGGGGTGGTGGAGGATGGCTCCGAGCACAGCCTCCTCGAAGTTCTGCGGCGGCACCTGGCTGGCGGCGGCAAGGCAGCCCGTCGGGGTCAGGTAGGAGATGAGCGCGGCGTGGTTGTACGGCAGCGCGAGGTCGACCAAAAGCACCTCGCCGGGGAACCGGCGCGCCAGCGCGGCGGCCATGTTCACGGCGATGGTGGTTCTCCCCGAGCCGCCCTTCGGCGAGTAGACGGCGACCGTGCTGGCGGCCTGCTCCGGCGCGACCATGCGGGCCCGGGCGATGAGGTTGGGGAGGGTGTCCTTGCGCTGCTCGACGAGCTTGGTGAGCTCGATCAGCGCGTCGGACTCGGGCGGGACGGTCTCGTACAGCGTCTTGCGGTCGAGCGTCAGCAGCCGGCAGTCCTCGAGCGCGCGGACGCTGGCCGTCCGCGTCTCCTCTGAGATAAGGGCCATCTCGCCGAAAAAGTCGTCGGGGCCCATCAGGGCGATCGTGATCGTGTGCCCGGGCGACTCCTCGACGTAGACCTCGCAGCGGCCCGACTCGACGATGAACATCGTGTCGCCGGGGTCACCCTGGTGGACGATGACCGACCCGCGCGCGGCGGAGGCCGGGGCGAGGCGCCGGGCCAGGGCGTGGAGGATGTTGTCCGGGAGCGTGAAGAAGATCGCCACCCGCTCCAGGATCTGGAAGCGGCGCCGCAGCTCATCCGGTGAGCCCGAAGTCGGGTGACCGTCGTTATCGCTCACGCCGTGGGAATTATAGGTATGGGGTCTCGAGCCTCAGTGAGCTTCCGGACGAGTTCATGGCCGTTGGTAGACTTAGCCGCTGTCGGTCCCGTGGTGTAGCCTGGCCAAACACGCGGCCCTGTCAAGGCCGAGAACGCCGGTTCGAATCCGGTCGGGACCGCCATGAGCCCAGCTTCGAAGCCCAGAAGGTGGGAGAGGTGGCCGAGTGGTTGAAGGCGGCGGTCTCGAAAACCGTTATGGGTCACTGGCCCATCGAGAGTTCGAATCTCTCCCTCTCCGCCAG
>CBJLKR010000219.1:0-3952 GCA_966423695.1 uncultured bacterium
TGCCGACGCCGGCCAGCAGAGCGATCGCGCTCACCGCGAGGCCGCGGTGCGCCTTGGGCGCCTCTTCCACTATCAAGGCCGTCGTCACCGCCCCGACCAGGACCTCGAAAGCGACGGCGAACAGGCGCAGGAACGCGAGACCGGCGAGGGACGGCGAGTAGGCGCTGGCGAAGCTCAGCACGGAGAAGCCCGCGACGCCGGCGGCGATGACGCGCCGGCGGCCGAACCGGTCGGCGAGGCTCGCGAGCGGAAGGGCGCCGAGCGCACCGATCTCGAGCACGGAGCCGAGACCGGAGATGTCCGAGGTGGTGGCGTGGAACTCGTTCGAGATCGCGGGCAGGGCGAGGATAAGGATCGAGCCGTCGAACCCGGACAGCACCACCGCCAGGCCTGCCCAGATGAAGGTGATGCGCTGCCGGCGATCGAGCTCGATCACTGCGCGTATAGTCGCGGCTACCCGTGGCGGCCGTCGTCGGCGTGAAGGACCTCCGCAAGCGGTACCGTCGCGCCGATCCGTGGGCGGTGGACGGCGTGTCGTTCGAGCTCGAGCCGGGCCAGGCGTTCGGCCTCCTCGGTCCGAACGGGGCCGGCAAGACCAGCGTCGTGAAGATGATCGCCGGCCTGCTTCGCCCCGATGGAGGCACCGTGACGGTCTTCGGCTCGCCGCCGGGCGATCCGCGCGCCCGGGCCGAGCTGGGCTTCGCCCCCGAGGACCCGGACTTCCCCAAGTACCTCCGCGCGCCCGAGATCCTCGACTACTTCGCCAGCCTTCTCGGCCTCGACGAGACCGAGCGCCGCAGGCGCATCCCCGAGACGCTCGCGTTCGCCGGTCTCGACGCCGAGCGCAGGCAGGTGCGGCAGTACTCGAAGGGCATGAAGCAGCGCCTCGGCATCGCGCAGGCGATCCTCGGCCGGCCGAAGCTGCTCATCCTCGACGAGCCGACGGCGGACCTCGACCCGCTCGGCCGGCGCGACGTGCGCGCCCTCATCGACCGGCTCAAGGACAACGGCGTCGCGATCCTGCTGAACAGTCACCTCCTGAGCGAGGTCGAGCTGGTCTGCGACACCGTCGCCATCATGGCCAAGGGTCGCGTGCTGAAGGAAGGCGCGATGGCGGAGGTCGTGCCGGAGGGCAAGACGCTCGAGGACGTGTTCGTGGAGCTCGTCGCCGCGGGGCAGCCGGCCCGCGACACCATGCCGTCGTTCATAGGAGACGGAGGGAACGCGTCGTGAACGGGGCGCTCGCGGTCGCGCGCTACACCGTGGTGGAGCTCACGCGCCGCCGCATCCTGCTCGTGTTCGCGGTCATCGGCGCGCTCGGCACGCTCGGCCTGGGCGTCGGCCTCAAGATCCTGTACAGCGTCGCGGGCTCTGTGTCCTTATCCGGACAGCAGGATCCGGCGCGCTTTCAGAAGTTCCTCGAGGTGGCGTTCCTGTCCTACCTGTACGGCGCGCTCGGCATCTTCGCGCTGCTCATCGCCTTCGCTGTCGGGATGACCGCCATCTACCACGACCTCGACTCGGGCGCCGCCGTGAGCATCCTCTCGAAGCCCATCACCCGGCTCGCCTACACCGCGGGCAAGATCGGTGCCGCGGTGACAACGCTGGTCGTCGTCGTCGGCGTCCTCGCCGTCGAAGCACGTCTCGTGATGCTGCTTTTTGCCGGCGGGCTGTCCTCGTCGCTCACAGGCGAGGTGATCGCGGTCCTGGCCAACTCGGTGTTGGTGATGCTTCTCGTGCTTGCGCTCAGCACGTGGATGAACAACATCATCGCGGCGACGGTCGCGTTCGTTTACTACAACGTCATCACGGGAGTCGTCGTGGCGGTGCACACGTTGGTCCACGGCAACGGCTTCGACAACGTCATCGTCCGGGGGCTGTTCGACGTCCTTTACTGGCTCGTTCCACACGAGCTGGTCAGCAGCGCGCCGGGGGACCTGGCCCGGGCCCAGATCGAGCTGTCGAACTCGGCGAGCAGTCACCAGGCGCTCGCCCTAGTTCCGCCTGCATCCGGTGTGGGCGACGTGGTGTGGTGGGCTTTCCTGATCGTTCTTCTGTGCGGGCTCTGCTACTTCGCGGTGCGCCGCCGCCAGGTCTAGAGGAGTCCGAACCTCTTCAAAAGGTAGGGACCCGGGCCGAGAAACCCGCACGTGGCGGCGATGTGCGCGATCGAGACGCCCAGCAGCGACGGCGGCCCGGGCAGCAGCCAGAACGCGAGACCGAGCGGTACGCCGACGAGCGCGGTCGCGAAGGTCTCCCCCCAGCTCCACCGCCCGAGCCGGTGGTACAGCACGTAGGCGGCGGTGGCGACTGCGAACCCGAGCGGGGGTGACCACGCCGCGCCGAGCCCGCCCTGCACCAGGCCGCGAAAGAAGGCCTCCTCGACCGGGCCGTTGACGGCGTAGAAGCCGGCCTGGAACGCGACGTCGCGCGCGTCGGCGGGCACGCTGAGCGCGCCACGGCGGCGCGTCAACCGCAGCTGCACGGCCGCTGCGGCGGCGAACATCAGGGGCGAGACGGCGGCGGCGAACACCAGCTGCGCGGTGGCATCTCCGGTCTCGAGGCCGAGCCACCGCGCGTGGCCGCTAACGATCCACGCCACGACGTAGATGGCGACGAACGGCGCGATCCGCATCGCGAGGTCGGGACGCACCCATGCCCAGCTGTCTGGAATACGCGTCAGGACGACGCGCGTTCGAGTCTTAGAGATGGCCGGCGGTGAACCCATGCGTTTCGAGGTCTTCTTCGACTACCAGTGCCCGTTCGTGTACCGCGCGGCGCTCCTCATCGAGTCCGTCCGGCGCTCGGGCGAGCGCGACCTCGACGTGCGGTGGCGGTACTTCTCGCTCACGCAGGTGAACTCCAAGGATGAAGGGTGGACGATCTGGGCTGCGCCGCGCTCCGAGCCCGCGCGAGGCAGGCTCGCCTTTCAGGCCGCGGAGGCCGCGCGGCGGCAGGGCCGCTTCGAGGCCATGCACTACGGCCTGCTCAACGCGCGCCACCGCGACCGGCTCGAGCTCGACGAGATGGCCGTGGTCGAGCGCATCGCGTCGGGAGCAGGGCTCGACGTGGAGCGCTTCCGCAAGGACGTCGCCGACCCCGCGGTGCTGGAGCCGCTGGCTCGCGACCACCAGGAGGCGGTGACCGAGCACGGGATCTTCGGCACGCCCACCTTCCTGTTCGGCGACGGGGCGGCCGCTTACGTGCGCCTGACCCAGGCCGCCAGCGAGAACGGGGCCGCCGCGGTGTTCGACCGGCTGGTCTCGGTGGCCGCCGAAGAGCCGCGCATCCTCGAGATCAAAAGGCCGCGCAAGCCCGCCTAGGGGCGGGTAATCGACGGTGCGTACGGAGTTATCTCTCCTAGAGGAGCAGTGGCTTTGAACATGCCTTACGTGGACGACCCGCTGCCCAACCGCGCCGGCGAGAGCTGGCGCAGCTGGGTCATGACCGGCGCCCGGCGCGGCCCGGTCGATCGCCGGCGCGTCCGGGGCTCGCATGTCGGGATCAAACGCATGCTCGTCGAAGGCATGCGCGTCGGTGGCGAACAGCCCTACTCATGGAAGGAGTTCTCCGACGCGATGGTCCGCCAGTCGGTGGGCGAGGCGATGCGCCAGATCAGCCCCGGCGACGCGCGGCTCGTCAAGCTCGCCTACTTCGGTGGCCTCACGAACCGCGAGATCGCCCACCACGCGGGCATCAACGAGAGCGCCGTCCAGCGCAGGCTGCGCCTCGCGATCGAGGCCATCAGCCGCCACGTCGAGCGCGGCCGTCACCTCGGCCAGCGCGTCATCGCCGGCGTGGCGGTGTGGCTGTCCGCGCGCTCGATGAGCGACGCGGTTCACGGAACGGTGCAGGGCCTGGCCGTCGCGACGGAGGCAGCGATCACCGCCACCCATCCGGTCGCCACCTGTGCTCCGGTTGACCGCTCGCACCCAGCGCCGGGGGTCAACAG
>CBJLKR010000220.1:0-3950 GCA_966423695.1 uncultured bacterium
GCGCGATCACCAAGACGCTGAGGCTCGAGCTCAACGGCGAGCCGATAAGGGTGACCGAGATCGCGCCCGGGCTCGTCGAGACCGAGTTCAGCCTCGTCCGGTTCCACGGCGACCGGCAGGCCGCAAAGGTGCCTTACGAAGGGATCAAGCCGCTCACCGCGGAAGACATCGCGGACTGCGTGGTGTTCGCCGTGACCCGGCCGCCGCACGTGGACATCGACGAGATCGTGGTCCGTCCGGTTGCCCAGGCCAACGTCGTCACCGTGGCGAGGAAACCGAAGAAGACGGCCTGAGGCGCCCTCAGGGCATGAGGAGGATCTTGCCCGTCGTCTTGCGCGCCTGCAGGTCGATGTGCGCCTGGCGCGCCTCTTCGAGCGGGTAACGCGCGCCGATGCGCACGTCGAGCTTCCCGTCCCCGATCAGCTCGAAGACCTTGCTCGCGAGCTCGCGAAGGAGCTCCGGCGTGCGTGTGTACGTCGCGAGCGTCGGCCGCTGCACGTAGAGCGAGCCCTTGCCCGCGAGCATCTGGACAGGCAGCGGGTCTGGCTGCCCGCTCGCGGCGCCGTAGAGGATCATCCGGCCGAACGCCCGCAGGGCGTCGAGGCCCTCGTAGAACGTGGTCTTGCCGACGCCGTCGTAGACCGCGGCCGCGCCCTCGCCCTCCGTGAGCTCGCGCGCGCGCCGAGCGAAGCCGTCGTAGGCGACGACCTCGTCGGCCCCGGCCTCGCGCGCGAGGCGCGCCTTCTCGTCGGTCGAGGTGGTCCCGAGCACGCGGCCGCCGCGCAGCTTCACGATCTGGGTCAGCAGCAGGCCGACGCCTCCGGCGGCGGCGTGAACCACCACCCACTCGCCCTTCTCGACCGGGTACGAGTGGTGCGCCAGGTAGTAGGCGGTGGTGCCCTGCAGCATCGCCGCCGCGGCGACCTCCGTGGAGACCCCGTCGGGAATTGGAACGAGCCGTTTGCGGTCTGCCGCCAAACGCTCGGCGTAGCTGTGCGCCACGTCGAGCCAAGCGACACGCTCACCGGTGTCCGCGACGACGCCCGCGCCCTCAACGCCGATGATCGCCGGCGGCTTCGAGCCGTACCCGGCACCCTCGCGTTCGTACACGTCGCGGAAGTTGACGCCCGCGGCGCCCACCTCGACCAGCACCTGGCCGTCGCGCTGCCCGGGATCGGGCACGTCCTTGTACTCGAGCACCTCCGGGCCGCCGTTGCGCTCGAAGACGACGGCCTTCAACTCAAGGCAGCGACGTTCGCTTCTCCGGCCTTCCGCTCCACGTTCACTTGATCAATCCGGCCGCACGGGCCTGAGCGCGAGGGAGTCAGGACTCCCCCGCGGACCCCCTCGTTCCACAGTCCACCACTGGGAGGCGCCTGGTCGTACACGTCGGGGACGGCCCGAATGAATCGGGCCTTCCGCTCCACCTTCACTTGATCAATCCGGCCGCACGGGCCTCTGCGCGGGTCATTCAACAGCCCGGGTCGCCGTAGTGCCCGCAGCACCCACCTCCCGGGATCTTCCGGAACGTGTTCGCAACCACCACCGCGATCCGCTGCAGCGGGTTGTACGAGCCCGATCGGAGGTTGGCGAAAAGACTCGAGGGCGCGGGACGCTTACGGCTCATTCGTAGTAATTCTGGTTGTATTCGATCCAGCCTGCGCTCGGGCAGCCGCTCGAGGTCGCGGCGTGCGTGCAGTGCACACCGTAGCGCGGGCCGGGATCGATGTAGAGCTGGCCGTGAATGATGACTCCGTCACCCTTGTGCGCCGGCACCGCAGGCGCGAGCGTCGTGTTGTGATCGACCTCGAGCATCTCGCCGGTCGGCACGCGCACCTCGAACCTCTCGTGACCGCCACTCTCCCTAGGCTCGGTCAAGAGGGTCGCGTCGAACGTCACCTCAGCGCCGCTGGCGCCATTGACGATGTCGTTGTGGAGCCCCTGGTCGTCCGGGGTATCGCGGCCGCCGCACGCCAGCGTGAGCGCGGCCACCAGCGCGACCACGCACGTCCTCACAGGGCGAGAGCTTCCTCGAGCGGCACGCGGCCCTCGTACAGGGCCTTGCCGAGGATGACCGCCTCCGCGCCCGCGGCCGAGACGCGCCGGATATCGTCGACCGAGGAGATCCCGCCCGAGTACAGCAGGCTGTGGCGCGTCATCTTGCGCACGCGCGAAAGCGTGTCGAGGTCGGGGCCGCGCAGGGTGCCGTCGCGGTCGATGCTCGTCAGGATCACGCCCGCCAGCGGCAGGTCCGCCCAGCGCCCGAAGAGCGCTTTGAGCGCGACCGGGTCGGTGTCGAGCCACCCCGCGATCGCGACCTTGTCCTCGCGCACGTCGACGGCGCCCATGATCTGCCCCGAGTGCGCGAACGCGCACCGCTCGAAGAGGTGGGGGTCGCGTATCGCGGCGGTGGCCATCACGACGGCCTGTGCGCCGCTTTCGAGGAGCCGTTGGACGGACTCTTCGGTCCGGAGGCCGCCGGCGACCTGGAGCTCGACGCCCGGTTCCTGGAGCATCCGGCCGATGAGGTCGGCGTTGCTGGCCGAACCGCGCGCCGCGTCCAGGTCGACGACGTGCAGTCGTCTGGCCCCCGCCGCCGCGAACCGGCGGGCGATATCCACGGGGTCCTCGCCGTAGACCGTCGGCGCGTCGTACCTCCCCTGTGTCAGCCGGACCGACCGGCCGCCGAGGATGTCGATCGCAGGTATGACGACTATCTGTAATTGGTGAACTGAAGCGGAACGGGGATGTCTTCCGCCTCGCGGAGCGACTTGATCACGAGCTGAAGCGTGTCCTTGTCCTTGCTGACGACGCGAAGCTGGTCGCCCTGGATGCGCACCTGCAGCTTGTTCGACACGTTTTGGATGCGCTTGCGCAGGTCGCGCGCGAGGTCGTCGTTGATGCCCGCGTTCAGGCTCACTTCGATCTGCCCGCGACCCTTGCCCACCGTCTTCGGGTCGCCGGCCTTGAAGAGCTTGGTCGACAGCTGGCGCCGGGCCGCCTTTTCGCGCAGGACCTGGAGCGCGGCCCTCGCTCTGTCCTCGCTGGACGATTCGATGACGATCTGCTCTCCCCGCAGGTCGTAGCTCGTCGCCGTGTCCTTGAAGTCGAACCGGGTCTGGACCTCGCGCCGAGCCTGGTCCAGGGCGTTGGTCAGCTCGGCGGGGTTGTACTCGGAGACGACGTCGAACGAGAACTCAGCCACTGGGCGCCGTCAGGATGGCGTGCAGTCCTACGATCGCGGCGGCGACCGCCAGCGCGACCCCGACCAGCGACGAGACCGCGAGCAGGGCGCCGATGCCGGCCGTGCCCTCGTCCAGTGCCTCGGGCGCGGGTCGGTCGTAGGGGTCCGGGCCGTAGTCGAGATCGTCCACGCCTTCGGCTCGAGCGCGCTGCACGAGCTCGTCGACGATGGCCTTGCCGCCGGCCGGCAGCGCCTTTGCGTCGAGGTTGGCGACAGCCTCCTTGAGATTGTCGCGTGTGCGCCCCAGCTCGGCGACGACCAGGTCAAGCGTTTGCATGGTCGCGGGGGTCGGGTGCTCGCGCCGAATGTCGGCGACGAGGCCATACAGGCTCACGTCTGCAAATCGTAGCTTCCCCCGCCCGGCGGGTAGGTCCGGGAGCAATACACTTATCTGTAGTGATGGGTGTGGAAACCAAAGCGAAAGCCGCGGTGAGAAAGCCGTCGGCCCATCCGAACACGTGGGTCTTCTTCGACGGCGAGTTCGCTCGCTACAACGACGTGAAGCTCGGCCTCATGACGCACGCGCTGCACTACGGCACGGCCGTGTTCGAGGGCATCCGCGCTTACTGGAACGCCAAGCAGAATCAGCTCTTCCTGCTCGAGCCCGCCGCGCACTACGAGCGCATGAAGCGCTCCGCCAACGTCATGCGGATGTCGCTCCCATACTCGACCGAGGAGCTCGTCAACTGCACCCTCGAGGTGCTGC
>CBJLKR010000221.1:0-3858 GCA_966423695.1 uncultured bacterium
CGTCCTCGAGTGCGTCGTGTGGATCGCCCCACCAGCGCGACACGGTCGCATCGCTGAAGATCTCGAGCAGCTTCGCCTCGTCGCCGGCGCGCACGAGCCGGAGGACGACGCGCTCGCCACGCATCTCAGGCGGCGAGGTTGATTCCGATCGCCCGCAGGCGCTTGTTGAGCGAGTCGAAGGCGAACTGCACGATCTCGCTCTCGGTGTGGCCGAACTCGGTGACGTAGCGCGGGTCGGGCGGGTCGAGCGTGCCGGTGATCAGGGGCAGGCACTCGACCAGCGTCTTCTGGATGAGCGGCGCGTAGCGGGCCGCGTCCTCGCGCACCGCCTCCTGCAGGAGCTTGATGCCGAAGCTGACGTGCCTGGACTCGTCCCGCGCGACCGCGGTAAAGCCGCGGTAGAAACCCCGCGCGGTCAGGCCCTGCTCGCGCATCGACTCGAGCTCGAAGCGCTGGCCGGTCAGCGCGATGGTGGCCTCGATGACGATGTGGTACAGCGTCACGCCCTCGACAAAGGCGTCGAAGTCCCTGGGGTTGCTCGCCAGGCGCTGCGCCGTCCACGGCAGGCGCTCGTAGAAGAGGATGTTGTAGCCCTCGTTCGCCTCGGGCCGGATCTCCTTCAACAGCGCGGTCATGTCACGCGCGTCCGTACCCGCCACCTCGCGCCACCACCTCTCGAAGAAGACCGTGTGCCGCGCCTCGTCGACCATCTGCGTCGACAGGAAGACCTCGATCTCGGGCGTGGGCGCCGCCCACACGAAGGGCGCAAGCGTCGCGGTCACGCGCTCTTCGCCGTTGAAGAAAAGGCGGTGCGACCACAGCGTCGCCTTCTTCTCGAGGTCGGTCGCATCCTGCCAGTCCTGGCGGTCGAGCGTGAAGTCGAGGTCGCCGACCGCCCACTGCTGGGCCTCCCAGCGGCGGTAGAGGTCCATGTAGCTGGGCATGTTCTCGATGCCACGGTCGATGAAGGCAAGGACATCGTCGATCCGGATATCGCCGAGCTCTTTCAGGCTGGCGCGGCCGATTCGCTCGAGGTCCGTGGTCGCCATGCGGGGTCAAGTGTAGGCACGCGGCGGCGTGGGTAAAATCAATCCGCAACCAGGTTCAGCTTCGTGGGGGCGTCCGGTCTCGACGGGGCAGTTGAGCTCTGGGACTGCGAGCCGAGAGCCGCGTGCGTTACAGCGCAGCGTTCACAAACGCCAACAAGAACACCGCTTTCGCCCTCGCTGCGTAAGCAGTAGAGACTGAAGCCCCGGGCCTTTGAGCCCGGGCGCTGCCCCCGGTTTCTCCGGCGGACTGGGGAGCTGCGTCAAATAGACCGGATCGCTACCTCGGGGGCGCCACGGCCCTGAGGTAGGACCGTCACCGCGGCTGGCTGAAGCGGATCCCGTCGGGAGGAGCCGCCAGGCGAGAACCAAAATCTCGGACACGCTCGTAGATGTCCTGGAGGACGCTGCTTCGGACGCGGGTTCAACTCCCGCCGCCTCCACCAATCCGAACTGTTTGCATCCACAACGCCGTGTTCGGCCCGAATCGCCTGGCTCTCAGGCTAGCCGCGGCGCGAGTGGATGAACCAACGCTCCTTGTAGCTGGACGGCCGGCCGTCGAACCCCGGGCGCGAATCCGCGCCGAACAGGCCGATCAGCAGGCACGCGACGACCAGGACGCCCATGCTGACGGGCAGATACCACTCGGAACCCATGGCCGCAGCGTACGCCGCCGCGGCCGTGACCTGCCATCACGACGACCTCCTCAAACCGCCAGCGGCACGCCCTCGACCGCGAGCGCTACCGAGCGCGACCAGTCCGCGATGGCGTCGAAGTCACGCCAGTCGCCCTTCGGGATCCACTTCGCCCAAAAGCCCTTGAAGTTGTCGCCCACCTTGCCTGGGAACGTCGCGTGCCCCCGCGCGCCGATGCGGCTGGCGTAGCGCTCCACCGACTTCGTCATCGGGAAGCTGGTCGGCGATTCCTTGGCCTTCTCGACCTGCGCCAGGGCGTCGGCGCTGCCGCCGGTCGGTCCGCTGCTGAACAGCCAGACCGGGCGAGCCTTCAGCTCCTGGTCGAACTTGCGCACGAACCACACGGCGTCCCCATGCCAGCCGCCGACGTAAATGCCGCTGCCCAGCACCACCGCGTCATAGCCCTCGAGTGAGGAGAGCTCCCTCGCCGGCCGGACGTCGACCGCCAGGCCCTCACCTTGCAGCGTCGCTCCGACCGCCCGTGCGATCTCGGCGGTCGAGCCGTACTTCGTCGCGTATGCGACGAGCACCTTCGTCATGTCAGTCACCTCCGCCTCCACTAGACCGCGGCCGCGGCACGTTGCCTAGAGCCGCAAGGACCGCGGGCGGGGGGGACGGACGGCCCTGGCGCCGGGGGCCGCCGGGTGGCGTCATGGAGGGTGGAGGTCAGCAATGATGAACGCCCTCGTCGTCTTCGAATCCCAGTTCGGCAACACCCGCCACGTCGCCGAGGTCGTCGCCAAGCGGCTCGAGGCCTACGGCAAGGTTCACCTGACCCCGTACACGGCGTACACGCCCGCCCTGCTCGAGGGCGTCGACCTGTTGGTCCTCGGCGGGCCGACGCAGGCCCACGGCGTGACGGTCGAGATGCGCCGCTTCATGAGCGAACTGAAGCCGCCGGCCGGCCCGCTCAAGGCGGCGGCGTTCGACACCCGGGTCAAGGGTCCCCTCTTCCTGTGGGGGTCGGCCGCCCGCGAGATCGCGGTGCACCTCGAGCGCAACGGCTTCACGATCGTCGCCCCGCCGGAGAGCTTCCTCGTTACCCTCAGCAAGGAGCCTGTCCTCCACGCCGGCGAGGAGAGGCACGCCCAGGAGTGGGCGGCCAGGCTCGGGGCGGTCCTCGGCGCGCCCGCGCCGGTGGCTGTCGGAGCCCGGCGCGGCGAATAGACGGCGCCCCGTCGCGGTAGGAAAGCTGTATGAGCAGCAACTTTGACGACTTCAATCGCAACCTGATCAAGGACCTTCGGGCCCACGGCGGCAAGGCCACAGAGGGTCCGTTCAAGGGCCGCGACGTCCTGATCCTCACCACCCGGGGCGCCAAGTCCGGGGAGACCCGCGAGAACCCGCTCGTGTACAGCCGCGACAACGAGCATCACGTGATCATCGCGTCCAAGGGCGGCTCGCCCACGCACCCGAGCTGGTATCACAACCTGCGTCAGCACCCCATCGTGTCGGTCGAAGTCGGCGGCGAGAGGTTCCAGGCTCGGGCGAAGGTGGTCGACGGCGAGGAGTACGAGCGGCTGTACAAGCAGCACGCCGACATCAACCCGAACTTCTGGGACTACCGCCGGAAGACGTCGCGCAAGATCCCGGTGATCGTCCTCGAGCGGCTCGACGAAGCCAAAAGCGCTTAACCGGAGGGCTTAACCGGATTCACCCGCCGGGCAACGGAGTAACCTTCGCCGGGTGCCCGACCTGAGCCACATGTGGCAGCGTTTCCTCCTCGCCCTCGCGCTCGTTTTCGGGCTCGCTCTGGGCGTGGGGGCGACGGTGTTCGGGTACTCCAACACCGCCCCCGTGGACCTCGGCTGGTCGGTGTTCCACGTCCACGGGGTCCCGCTGTGGGCGGTCGTCCTCGTCCCGCTCGGCCTCGTGCTCGTGGCGGGGACGCTGTTCCACTGGTTCAACAGCCTTCACCACTTCACCGAGCACATGCGCCACCGGCGCCGCGTGCACGAGCTCGAAGCGGAGGTCGAATCGCTGCGCAAGCACCTCGACGAGCTCCTGCAGATGCCGGGGCACGCCGAGGTGGGTGCACCCAGCGCCGCCGGGCCGGCGCCGGAGACCGAACCGGACACCGGAATGGAGGCCACGCCGGTGGCGGTCGCCGCCCCTGA
>CBJLKR010000222.1:0-3847 GCA_966423695.1 uncultured bacterium
CCCCCCCCCGGGCCCCTGTGATGTAGGCTTAAGCGCACCAGCAACCCCCTGAGGAGGATGAGAGGAGGCGAGGAGCTTCGCCGCCGGTCTACTACTCATACGCCGGTGGATGCCTCGGCGCGGTCGCGCCAGTCTTCCGGGATCAGCGGCTCGATTACGTCGTCGGAGGAGATCGCTCCGATCAGGTTGCCCGCGGCGTCGATCACCGCGAGTGCGGTGAGGTTGTAGTCGGCCATCATCAGCGCCACATCGGCGAAGTCGGCGTTGCCGTGCACGGAGACACGTGTGAGCTCCAGCTCCTCGACCTTCTTGGAACGTTCGGCGCGCAGCAGCTCGACGAGACCGGTGCTGCCGACGAAGCGGCCGTCGTGGTCGGTCACGAACACCGTCGACAGCAGCTGGTGGGGCGCCTTGTCGTCGATGCGCGCCGCCTCGATCGCCATGTCGACGCTCGAATCGGCGACGACCCAGACGTAGTCCGGGCTCATCATGCCGCCGGCCGTCGTGGGGTGGTACTGCAGCAGCTTGCGCAGCTTGTGCTGCTGGCTCGTCGCCATCAGCTCGAAGACGGGCTTGCGCCGTTCCTGGTCCAGCTCGCCGAGCAGGTCGGCGGCGTCGTCGGGCGCCATGCGCTCGAGCAGGCGCGCCGCCTCCTCGTTGGATTTCGACTTGAGGAACTCGACCTGGTGCTCGGCGTCGAGCTCTTCGAACACGTCGGCCGTGAGCGCGGGGTCGCTCTCGACCGCCTCGATGATCTCCTGGCCCTCTTCGTGCGATGCGCCCTCGACGATGTCGGCGATCTGCGCCGGGTGGAGGCGTCGCAGGCGCTGCAGAGGCATCAGCAGCTTGGCGGTCGGCACGTGGCCGACGAAGGGTTGGATGTCGCGCCAGTCGACGATGGCGTGCCGGCGCAGGTCGGGGCGCCCGCGGCGGGGCAGCAGCCGGCGCAGCATCGCCTGCGGGCTGCGGTCGATGCCCGCGAGGTACCAGCCGGTGTCGCCAGGTGACAGCACCAGGTCGTGCGCCTGGACGATGCGGCCCTTGACCACGTCGACCACGTGCCGCCCCAGCACATCGGCCGCCAGCAACACCTCGCCGGGCCGGCGCTGAAACGCCTCGGTGCGGATGGTGTGCGTGCTGAGGCGCACGCCGCCGGGCTCCAGCGACGCGATGAGGTCCTTGCCGATGAAGACGTCCTGGGCGCCGACGCGGACCTTGAGGCCCGTGACCGGCGGGTATGCGCCGTCGGACAGCTTGACGATGAAGTCCTCGACGCGCCCCACCTCCGTCCCGGCCGGGTTCAGCACCGGCGCGTGCAGGAGCTGGGTCAGCATCAGCCGCCGCTTGTCCTCAGGGCTCACGGGAGAAATTGTGCTCCTACCCATTTGGGGCAGGTGGCCGCGCGCTCAGGCGATGCGTTCGAGGACCACGATCGGGATCTCGCGCTCGGTCTTGGCCTGCTGAGCTTCGAGGTACTCGATCCGGCGTGCAAGCTCCGCTCGCTCCTGCGGCTCCGCGACGCGCGCCCTGGCCTTGAACTTCTCCGCGCCGACCTCGACAGTCGCGGTCGGCTCGGCCATCAGGTTGTGGAACCACGCCGGCGCCTTCGGTGCCCCGTTGTTGGACGCGATCACTGCGTACGCGGCCCCGTACGGCCGGTATCCGATCACCACCGTGCGCTCCTCGCCGGATTGCGCTCCGCGCGTGGTGAGGAGCAGCACCTGGCTCTTGGCGAGAGGTCCTGAGAGCTTGCCCTGGTTCGCCCGAAACTCGTCGATGACGGCGCGATTGAAGGCATTCATGTCCTGTGGGACTGCACTCGACATCTCTTTACCAACGGTAGAGCGCCTGCCAGTCTTCGTTCTCCTCGATAGGAGGTGCTGAAGAATGACCCAGAGCACATTGATCGTCCTCGTGATCGGAATCGTCGTGCTCCTCGTCGTCATCGGGCTGATCGTCTCGCTCAGCCGGAATCGCGGCCCGCGCCTGCGCGCGTTGCCGGACGAGTCGCGTGACAGGTTTGCGCACTCGTGGATGGCGATCGAGCAGCGATTCATAGAGGACCCGCGTGGCGCGACCCAGGAGGCGGACAAGACCGCCGTCATGGTGCTGAGCGAGCGCGGGGCGACGTTGAACGACGAGCGCCGCGTGCCTGACGATTTGCGGCAGGCGCGGCTGGAGGCTCGAAGCGATGAAGGTCGCCAGGGAACGGAAGGGCTTCGCCGGGCGATGGTCCACTACAAGCGGATCGTCAACGACGCTGTCGGGTCGGACCGGATCCAGCGCCGTGACGACCGCAGACGGGAGGTTGCTTCATGAGCGACATACGCGACACACGCGACGAGCCGACGACCGACCGCATGACCGAGCGAACGCCGCTCGAGGAAGAGCGGGCCGGCACGACCGGCGAATCGATGAACAGAAACCGTGAGATCGAAACCCAAGACATGCGCGAGCCCGATCGCGACCGAATGACACGCGAGCGTTCGATGCCCGCATCGGCGCGCGAGCCTGTGATGGCGGATGCGTCGACGTCACGCAACCGCGGCATGGACTCGCAGATGTGGCCCGACATGACCGACCTCCGGCACAAGTTCGACGTGATTCAGTCGGAGTTCATCGACGACCCGAAGTCGGCAGTCAAGAAAGCCGAAGAGCTCGTCAAAGAGCTCGTCGACCGCATCACGCGCTCGATGAACGAGCGCATGGACACGATGCACCGCGGCGTCGAGAAATCGAACGACACGGAGCAGTTGCGCCAGACCATGAAGAGCTACCGCGACCTCGTGGACTGGATGGAGACCCGCCGGGCGGCCTAGTCCGTAAGGGCCCGGCCGGCCCGTCAACTCATGCCTGTCTCGGCCCACAAGGGGTCGACGACAGGCATGATCGCTCGGCACGGTGAGCCTGTGGAGGCTGCTCACGACGCCCCTCACCGGCCCCCAGGGGAAGCGTCCGGCTAGCATCGTCGCCTGACCAACTTCCTCTCCCCCGCCGCCGCGCTCGGCTCCGCGGCGACGCTCGGCATCGCCGACTTCTCCGGTGGCGTCGCGGCCCGAAAGAGCCCGCCGCCCAGCGTCGCCATAGGCGTCGAGGCGGTCGGCCTGGTCGCGCTGCCGTTCGCGCTGCTCCTGCTGCCGACCAGATGGAACGCGGAGGATATGGCCTTCACGTTTTTCGGCGGGGTCATCGGCGGCTTCGGGCTCATCCTCTTCTACCGCGCGATGGCGCTCGACCTGGTCGGCGTCGTGGCGCCCATCACCGCCGTCATCGCCGCAGCGCTCCCGACCGTGGCGGGAGTTGCGTTCGGCGGCGAGCATCTGCGCCTGGGCCAGGGCGCGGGCATCCTCGCCGGCCTCGGGGCGATCGTCCTCATCACCGGCGCCGGCCGGACCAGCCGTGCCGGCGCGCGCCGCGCGGTGCCGCTGGCGCTCGTCGCAGGCGCGACGTTTGGGCTGTTCTTCATCCTCTACCACTCGGGCAGCGCCGCCGGCGCGCCCGCGTTCGTGGCCGGTCGAGCCGGTTCCGGGGTCGTGTCCCTCACGTATGCGCTCGTGACGCGCGTGCGCCCGCTGCCCGTGGCGAGCAGCATGCCGATCATCGGCCTGGCCGGCGTGCTCGACGGGGTTGGCGTGATCCTCTACATGTACGCGACGGTGCACGGGCTGCTGTCGATCAGCGCCCTGCTGACGTCGTTTTACCCGGCCTTCACCGTGTTGTGCGCGCGGCTCGTGCTGCACGAGCGCCTGTCGGCGATGCAGGCCGGGGGCGCCGCGCTCGCGATCTCCACCGTGGGGGGGAGTGCCGTGGTCCCGCTCCCCACCCGCACGCTTGGTAAAGGCACAGA
>CBJLKR010000223.1:0-3841 GCA_966423695.1 uncultured bacterium
CAAGACCGCGAGCAAGACCAAGAAGAAGTAGGCGGCTTCCGGCTAGAGCCGGCTGGGGCTAGAGCCGGCTGGGGCTAGAGCCGGGTCAGCAGGACGTCCAGGCCGAGATCGGCGTCGACCTGCCCGGACTTGACCTCCCACTCGTAGTCGCGGATCTTGATCAGCGCCTCCTCGAGGCGCCCTTCGCTCGACTCCCTCGCGACGTCGAACGCCTTCTGGACGACGAAGGGGTGCTCGGTCATCGCGGCCTGCGCCTCCTGCAAGGACTCGCCCCGCTCCTGGCGCGCCTTCACCTCGAGCACGAGCGCGATGTGCCGGGCCATGCGATACGCGACGGACGTCGGTTGGATGCCGGACCGCGTGAGGCCGCGGGCGATGTCGAGGGCTAGGGCGCTCGGTCGGGGCAGCAGGTTGTCCGTGAGCTTGAAGATCTCGTCTTCCTTCCCGCCGGCGAGCAGCTCGGCGATGACTTCGGGCGTGAGCTTCGCGCCCGGGCCCGAGGCCTTGTAGGCGGCGAGCTTGTTCAGCTCCGAGTCGACGATGCTGAGATCCGGCGGGCTGAGCCGCGTGACCTGGGCAGCGACGGCCGGTGAGAGCCCGTACTTCTCGACGGCGCGCTTGGCCGCCCAGTCGGTCAGTGCCCTCCGCACGAGCCTGGCCATCTCCTCGCTCTTTCCCCCGGCGGCGCTGACGGCCTTGGCGAGCTTGTTGGTGGCGCCGAGCCGCCCGGCGACGGTGATGAGCACGCGCGTGGTGTCGGGCACGTGGGCCAGCGCGGGCGCGAGCCCTTCCGTCCGGTTGGCCGGCACCGCCTTGACGTATACGACGCGGTGCGGGTCGAGGAACGGGGCCTGGAGGATCGCGTCCTGGAGGCGCGCGGCCTGAAGGCCGGAACCCTCGATCGCCTCGAAGCCGAAATCCGAGACGAGGCCCTGCGTCCAGTCGGCCAGCGTCAGGCGCGCCTTCTCGTCGACGAGGAAGCGCTCGTCGCCATGGAGAAGGAGGAGGTGCGTGGCCGGCCGGCTTTCCGCCGTTTTCGCACGCGGCGCCCGCGGCATATCGGGATCGTACTTACATGGGCAAGGTGATCGTTCCCTCCTGGTCGGTGCGCAGCACCGTCGGCGGGTAGCCCGCGGCCAACCGCCCCGCGCCGCGCGAGGCGATGAGCTGCGTCCCCGGACCGACGGCGCTGCGTTCGAGGTCGGGCGAAAGGCGGCTGCGACCGCCGGACGGCAGGAGCGCGTACGTGCAGGGCATGCGGATGCGCGCGGCGGCGATGGTTTGCGCATCGAGGTCGAGGTCGCTGAAGTCGCAGAAGCTGCGGCCGTCGGGCGTGCCAACCCGAAGGGCGAGGTCCGCGGCGCCTGCCTGGTCGCCGGGCGCGCCACGCTCGGGCGCGAGGATCGCGAGGTCGAAGCCGCCGAGGTGCAGCGTCCGCCCGGCCAGCACGGCGACGACGGTCGAGCCGCGCGCGGCCTGTTCGAGGGCGGCCGAGCGCCAGGTCGAACCCCGCAGCGGGATATCTGGCACGACCACCGTCGCCGCTCGACGGTCGAAGCCGGCAAGCCCCCCGATATGGCCGAGCGCCGGCGCCGTGATGACCAGAGCGTCGATGTTTCTCTGCCACGGTGGAAGCTGCGTGCCGAGTCCCGCCGCGAGCCTGGCGGGGCTTGGCCCGCCATCGATAAGGACCGCGCCGCCCGGCCCGCGGAGGAGCACGGCTTGACCGTCGCCGACGTCCAGCACTATCGCCTGGGGCGGTGCGTTGGACCAGGCCACCAGCGCCCCGCCCGAGATCAGCAATGGCGCCACGGCTCCGAGCGCAAAGGCTGCGGCCCGGCGCCGGCCGTGCGTGCTCGCCCCGGCGATGGCCGGGCCGAGCGCGGAGTAATAGGCAAGGCCGAGCCAGGCCGGAAACGAAGGAATCGGGATGGAGGCCGTCGGCAGTCTGGCCAGCACGTAGGCGACGTGCTCGATGTAGTCGAGCAGGCCCGCCACCGGGATCGCTGCCAGGTGCGCCGCTTCCGGGACGGAGCCGAGCACGCCGACCAGGAGGCCGGCGGACACCACGGCCGGAAGCAAGGGGAGCGTCAGGGCGTTGGCGAGAGGAGCGATCGGCGAGAGGACGTGGAAGTCAGCCGCCATCATCGGCAGGCTGCCGACCTGCGCCGCGCACGTGACTGCGAACGGCTCGCGCAGCGCGTGAGGCAGAAAGCGCAACCGGCGCGAGATGGACGGCGTGAGCAGGATGATCGCTGCCGTGCCGGCCAACGAAAGCTGAAAGCCGACGTCCCACGCCAGCTCGGGATGCCAGCCAAGCATGGCCGCGGCGGTGACCGCGAGCGAGGTCCAGACGTGTGTCGGCCGGCCGAGATGGGCCGCGACGATGGCCAGCCCGCCCATGGCGGAGGCACGGACCGCGGCGGGAGTGGCGCCGCCGGCGAGGGCGTAGAGAGCGATCAGGCCGAGAGCGGGCCACGCCGCCAGGCGGCCGAGGATCGGGATGAGCGCGCCCTGAACGATGCGCGCGAAGACGGCGACCTTGAGGCCGCTCAGGACGAGCAGGTGGATGAGCCCGGTGGCGATGAGGGCGTTCTGCAGCTCTGGCGGGATGCCCTGGCGAACCCCGAGGACGATGCCGACCAGGACCGCCGCGTGCGGCGCCGGCAGCGCGCCATCGATGGCGCTGGTGTAAGCGCGCCGCAACAGGGCGGGTATGGTCGCGATGCCTCCGGCGCGCTGCGCGACGTCGAGTGCGGTTGCATCCAGCTCGAGGAAGACGTGGCGCTGGGCGAGGTAGGCGCGGCGGTTGAAGTCGGGCAGGTCACGCGGCAGCCGCAGCTTGCCCACCGCGGTGACGGTGTCACCGAAGCTTGCTTGCTCGGGGCCGCGCCAGCGGAGCGTCAGGTTGCCGATATCCGCGACGCTCGAGGTCGCTGTGACGATGACCTTCGGTTCGACCAGCGCCTCCGCCCCGCCGGCGACCGAGCGGACGTCGTCGGCGACCGTGCCGGTGACGGCGACGACCGCGCCCGCGAGATTGGCGGCCCGGGCCGCGACCGAGGGATCGGAGGCCGGCAGCTCGGCGCGTCCTACGCCCAGCAGCGCGGCCGCGACGGCGACCGCCACGAGCGCGGGCCGGAGGACCAGGGCCATTGCGAGCGTCGGCAGGGCGGCGGCGATGGCGGCGATGCCGAGGAGGGGCTGCGTGGGCATCAAGACGACCGCGGCCGCAATGGCTGAGGACCATGCCAGCGCGATGACGAGCCCGGGATAACGGGTCACAGCGTGATGTACCGCCGAGCGATGACGTATTCCGCTTCGCTCATGCCGAGGACGTCGACGAGCTCGCGCGTGTTTTGAAAGCCGCCGTAATTGGCGCGGTAGTCGACGACCTCCTCGGCGAAGGCGCGCGTGAAGCCGGGGATCGTCTCGAGCTCTTCGACGGTCGCCTGGTTGAGGTTGACGCGCACGACGACGGTGCCGGAACTCGTCTTCGTGAACGCGACCTTCACCTGCTCGCCGTCACGAAGGCGGCCCGCGAGGTCGGGCAGGCGCGAGAGGTCGGCATCGGGGCTGAGGCCGCCCGCGGCGGCGATGGCGTCGAAAACCCGATCGCCGCGCGGAAGGCGGTAGAGGCCCGGGCTCTCGACGGCGCCGACCACGTGGACGAGAAGGCCGGAGTCGCTGGGCACCGCGACCACCACGCCTGGCACCTGCGGCGCGATGGCGGGGCTGGGCGGCGGAGACGCGGCGGCGCGGTAGAGGAACGCTCCTCCCGCGACCGCGATCGCGACGGCGATCGGGCCCGCGACGAGCGCGAGCGGCTTCCAGCCTGGCA
>CBJLKR010000224.1:0-3827 GCA_966423695.1 uncultured bacterium
GTCTGGCACCACTGGCAGATCGCCTATTTGACGAAGGAGATCGGGCTGACGGCGCCCGACGGGCCGAGGCTGTGGGACCTCAAGGGCCTCGATTACTTCTGGGGCATCCTGCATCCGCTGCTGATGGTCGCGGTGTTCGACGTGACCGGATCGATCGACATCGTCCTCGACCGCCTGGTCAGCCTCGCCTTCGGGGTCGTGGTGGTCGTCCTCGTGTTCCACCTGTGCCGGCGCCACTGGGGCACGCAGGTCGCTCTCGCCTCCGCGCTCATCGCGTCGCTTTTGCCGACGAGCGTGATGAACGACGCCTCAGGCATGCTCGAACCGCTGGGGGTCGCCCTGTGCCTTCTCGGCCTCGCGGCCTGGCCGGCGCGCGGCTTCTGGTCCGGACTGGCGCTCGGCCTGGCGACGATGGCGCGGGCCGAGGCATGGCTCTTCGGGCTCGGCATGGTCGTCGCGGCCTTCTTCAAACGCGAAGGCTTGATGCAGCGGATTCCGCTGGTCGCCGGTTTCGCGGCCGTGATGCTCCTCTACATGAAGCTGCTCGCCGACAAGACCGGCGACCCGATCTATCCCCTGTGGTGGAACTTCTTCGCCAACGCAGTCGGCAAATGGGAGTTCGCGCCGGTCAGCTCGGGCCAGGCGTCTGTGCGGCCGGTGCTCGGCGGCCTGCTCGTGCTCGCGGTCGCCTGCCTTGCCTGGTCGCTGTGGCGCCGGCCGCCGTCGTACATGCTGCTCACGTTCGGCTTCGGCTACTGGGTGTTCGTCGCGGGGATGCTCGGCTTCACCTCCTATCTCGCGAGCTGGGTGTGGTGGATGCCGATCACGCGGGTGTTCGCGTTCCCGTACGTCTTCGCGGGCGTGCTGCTCGCCGTCACGGTCCTGTGGCTGGCGCCGCGCAGGTTCGGCCCGCGCGTGCTGCCGCTGTCCTGGGCCGCGGTCGGGGTCGCCGTCCTGGTGGCGCAGCTCGCGTGGATCCCGATCGCCCAGGTCTTCGGTCCGTCGGAGGCCGAGTGGCTGCAGGTCAAGGCGGAGAGCGTGCAGCTGGGCGGGTGGTACAACGGCGGGCCGGCGCAGGGGCACGCGCTTGCGGTGCCGAATGATCGCGCGGACATCACCTACGGCCTGGCGCGTTTCGGCGCCGTCGAGGGCAAGCACCTCGTGAGCGAGATGTACGACCCCTTCGCCTACCTGCCGGCGGGTTACGGCTACGCCGAGCACCGCGACGTCGTCGACACGCAGGTGCGCTGCTGGCTGACCGAGCAGGATGTGAGGATGATCGCCATCCCGAACACCGACTCCGCCCTCGCCGCGGTCAAGCAGGCCCACCCCGACTGGTTCGCGCCGGTCGGCTTCATGGAAGAGGCGAAGTGGGACGTGGAGGCGGTGTCGGTGCCGCGACCGGCTGCGGCCGAATGCGAGGCGGCGCGATCGGCAACCCGCTAGCGCCGGCATCATCGTTCGACTACGAGTCCAAGCGCTGGGGCGCTGCGCGCCTGCGCCCGCGGCCCTGGTTCATGAACGGGCTCAAGCTGCGCTACCTGCTCGAGGACCTCGCCCCGGTGCACGGGCGTGTGCTCGACGTGGGCTGCGGCGCCGGCCAGGTCGCCAAGGCGGTGAAGGCGGAGAGGCCCGACCTCGAGGTCCACGCCTGCGACGTCAGCAAGACCGCGCTCGGGGCCGCCACCGCGTCGCCCGAGGGCGTGGACTTCCGCCTCGCGACCGCCGAGCGCCTGCCGTTCGCCGACGGCGAGCTCGACTTCGTGTGGATCTTCGACGTCCTCGAGCACGTCGACGCCCCCGAGGCGGTCCTGCGCGAGGTGGCGCGGGTCTTGAAGCCGGGGGCCGGTTTCCACATCGTGCTTCCGCTCGAGGGCCAGCCGCGCACGCTGTACACGCTCGTCGGCTGCGGCACGCGATGGACGGCGAAGGTCCGGCACGGCGGCCACGTCCAGATCTTCTCGGCGGACCGTTTCGCCACCATGGCGGCGGCATGCGGGCTTCCCGTGACGCGCACGCGATGGTCGTACCACGGGCTGCTCCAGGTCCTGGACCTGGCCTACTTCACGTGGCTCGATCGCCGCGGTCCGGTCAGCGGTTCGGTGGAGGATATGTCCGCTGCGCGTCCAGGCGCGAGCGGGGCGCTCATGCGCACGGCGAGCCGCGCCGTTGCGACGGCGGCGTGGGGCGAGGCGCGCCTGCTGCGCGGGCTGCCGGGCGGCTGCGGTCACTTCACCTGCCGGCGTGGTCCAGCACCTCATGTCGAACGGCCGGACTGAGGCTCGGCCTGCTGCGCGGCCGGCTTTACGGCGTCGAAGCGACGGGCGCGAGGACGAAGACCGCGGCTAGTTGACGGATTCGGCCCAGGCGATCAGGTCGCGCAAGCCACGGTCGAAGTCGACCTTCGGCGCCCAGCCCAGCTGCTCCTTCGCTTTGCCCACGTCGCTGACGTAGTACGCCTGGTCGCCCTCGCGCCAGTCCGCGAACGAGAACTGTGGCTTGCGGCCGGTCAGCTCGCCGATCTGGTCGATGACCTCGAGCAGGTTGCGCTGGTTCTCGGTCCCGCCGCCGACGTTGTAGACCTCGCCGCGCGTGATCGCGATCTTGTCGACGACGGTCGAGTAGAGGTCGCAAAGGTCGCGGGCGTCGAGGAGGTCGCGGACCTGGGTGCCGTCGCCGTAGATCGTCAGCGGCCGGTCCTTGAGGATCGAGTGCACGAAGTGGGCCACCCAGCCCTGGTCCTCCGTGCCGTATTGGTGCGCGCCGTAGATGCAGCTCTGGCGGAGCACCACGGTGTTCATCTCGAAGCAGCGCGCGTAGTCGCGCACGTACTGGTCGGCCGCGCCCTTGCTGCACCCATACGGGCTGTGGAAGTCGAGCGGCTGCGTCTCCTTGCAGGCGGAGCTGTTGTGGCCGAGCTTTCCGTAGACCTTGTTCGTCGAGGCGAAGACGAAGGGCACGTCGTGGTTGTGGACGCGGACCGCTTCGAGGACGTTGAGCGTCCCGCGCGCGTTGACGTCGAAGTCAGTGTTCGGGTCGACGAGGGAGGTTGTCACCGCGACCTGCGCCGCAAGGTGGAGGACGGCGTCCTGTTCGCGCACGTGCTCGGCGAGCGCAGGGGCGTTCCTCACGTCCTCCTTCACGAAGGTGACGCGGTTGGGGTACCGGGTGAGCAGCCACTTGAGGTTGCGCTCGGTGCCCGGGCGGCTGAGGTTGTCGAGGAGGGTGACGTGCCAGCCCTCCTTGATCAGGTGCTGCGCGGCGTTGATGCCGAGGAAGCCGGCCCCTCCGGTGATCAGCGCCCGCCGCTCGGGCCGCTCGGCCGGAGCATCGCCGGCGCCGTCAAGGTCTTTCGCGTACCGCGCGTTGGGGTCCACAGCGCGCGTAACTCTATCCCGTCGCTATGCCCCTGAAGAAGGCAATCGCGACGATCCACGAAGCGCCGGCGAGGATCAGCGCCTCGCGCCGCGCGTCACCGCCGCGCGAGTAGACGTAGGCGCCGGGCAGGAACAGCGTCGCGAACGCGCCGTAGACCATGTGCAGGATGCCCTCGTTCGGGTGCCCGCCCGCCGCCAGCATTGCGACCCCGAGCAGCCCCTGGACCGGCGTCAGCACCGCCATGATCACGAACGTCGAACGGAATCCGCCGCTCAGCCGGTGTGTGCGGAAGTAGTGATAGGCGCCCCACAGCCCGAGCACGATGGCGTACACGAGCAGGACGCGGGCGCCATACGCGTGCAGGAATCCGAGCGTGTCTTTCAATCAGCCGGCGGCCAGGCGATCGAGCGCATGCCGGAAGTAGTCGACGGTGAGGGCCAGCCCTTCCT
>CBJLKR010000225.1:0-3820 GCA_966423695.1 uncultured bacterium
GCGCCCGGCTGCCGTCGGGCAGGAAGGCCACGCTCTTGATCCGGTCGGCGTAGCCCCAGTTGACGGCGTCGGCGTGACCTGGCGGAATGCGCCAGCCGCCGGAGGTGAAGAACACACTGGGTTCGCGTCCGGTAAGGCCGTGATCCAGTTCTTGTTGTACTCCTTGATGGGCTGCGTGCCCTTGAGCGTGATGTCGCCCGGCGCCGTCAGCTCCGACTCGGGAGCGGTCAGACGCGCCGCGGCCTCGAGGTCGTGCGCGCTGATCGCAGCGACCACGCGCTCGACGACAGCCCTGGCTTCCTGCTGGGTCGAGGTGGCAACCTCGAACAGTTCGCGGGTGGGCTTCTCCCCCGCGACGTACTTGCCGAATGAGTCGAGGATCTTCTCCGCCTTGGGCGCGAACGCCTTCGCCGCAGACTCGCTCTCGTAGAAAGCGATGGAGATCCCTTCGCCTGTCTGCCGGTTGACGAGGAGGATCGCCGCCCGCCCGCCCTCGTGCTGCGAGACGGCTGGCAGCGCGCTCTCCTTGTATTCCTTGATCGCGTTGTCGATCTCGGACTTCTTGTACGTGGCCTTGACCACGCCTGCGTTCATGTCTCACCTCCCGTGAGAACCCACGGACCTTATGGTCAACAGCAGGCGGGGCGGCGACCTGCTCACAAGGATGGTCTGCGCGCTCCAGATCGAGACGTCAAGGCGCAGAACACCGCCAGGCAACGAATCGTGGCCTACCCCGCCAGGGACAGCTCTTCGACCGCCTCCGGCGTCGCGATCCCGACCGCTGTGCGTCCGGGCGCCAGGTCACGCATCATGCCGGTCAGCGCGCGCTTCGGCCCGACCTCGACGAAGGCATCGCACCCCGCGTCGATCAGCGCCGCCACGCACGACGACCACAGCACGGGCGAGCGCAGCTGCATCTCCATCACGTGCGGGATCCTGTCGCCTCCCTGGTGCGGGCGTCCCGTGAGGTTGGCCATCACCGGAACCCGCGGCGCCCGCCACTCGATGCGGTCGAGTGAGGCACGGAGCTTCTCTGCCGCCGGGGCCATCAGCGGCGTGTGGAACGCCGCACTGACGTTCAGCGGCACGATGCGCTTCGCGCCGGCGGTTTTCAGCCGCTCGCTCGCCCCCTCCAGTCCCGCCATGGTCCCGGCAATCACTGTCTGGGTCGGCGTGTTGTAGTTGGCCGGCCAGACATCGTCGAGGCCCGCCAGCGCCGCTTCGACGGCCGAGGCCTCGAGGCCAAGCACGGCCGCCATGGACGTTGTGCCCGCGGGCGCGGCCTCCGCCATGGCGCGACCACGCTCGACCACCGCCCGGATCACCTGCGGCCCGTCGACGGAGCCGGCCGCGGCAAGGGCCGCGTACTCCCCCACCGAGTGCCCCGCGGCGGCGGCGGGCTCGATCCCGCGACGCCTCAGCAGGAGGGTCAGGGCGATGCCGGCGAAGCAGAGCGCGGGCTGCGCGTTCTGGGTCAGTCGCAGCTCGTCGTCGTCGGCTTGCGTGAGCAGGTGGCGAAGGTCGATGCCCGCCACCGAGGCGCACCGATCGCACAGCGCGGAGATCTCCTCGTCTTCGAGAAGCTCACTTCCCATGCCGGGCTGCTGGGAGCCCTGGCCGGGAAAGAGAAACGCGACGCGAGGCGCTGCCCGTTACTCCTTGGCTTTGACGACTTCGCGGCCTGCGTACTGACCGCAGTTCGGGCACACGGAGTGTGGGCGGCGCGGATGCTTGCAGTTGGGGCAGGGCTGGATCTGGACCAGCGCCAGCGCGAGGTGCGAGCGGCGGCGGCCCTTCTTCGACTTGGAGAGCTTGACCTTGGGGAGAGCCATGGGACCCGGGAATTCTACGGGAAGCTACGAAACGGGCGCTTCGTCGTGCTCGGCCTCGACCGGCTGGTTCCCCTGCAGCGCCTCCGCCCCCCGCCTCACAGTCGCGAGGGTCCGCGTCAGGTGCGCCTCCAGCTGGCGCAACTGCTCGAGCGCGTAGCGCTCCGCCTCGCGCACCATCTGGTCCGACTTCGCCTGCGCGTCCTTGACGACCTGGGCGGCGTGACGCTCGGCTCGGCGCAGGACCTCGTGCTCGGAGGCGATCTCCTCCGCCCTCTCGTTCGCGCGCGACATCGTGCGCGCGGCCTCCGCATGCGCCTCGCTGATGATGCGCTGCTGCTCGGACACGGTCCAGTTCGCCTGCTTGATCTCGTCGGGGAGGTTGAAGCTGATCTGGTCGATGAGCTCCATCATCTCGTCTTCGTTGACCATCACCTGGGTCGACAGTGGCACGTGGCGTGCGTTCTGCACCAGGTACTGCATACGCTCCAGCAGCTCGTGGACCTTTATCGAAACTTCTCCTTCAGCGCTCTCGCCACCGCGGGCGGTACCAGGTCCGAGACCTTGCCTCCGTAGCTCGCGATGTCCTTCAAGATACTTGACGACACGAAGATGTGCGCAAAGCCCGACATCAGGAAGACCGTGTGGATATCGGGCGCGAGCTTGCGGTTCATCAAGGCCTGCTGCAGCTCCGCGTCAAAGTCGGAGTAGGCGCGCAGCCCTTTGACCAGCGTGCGCGCACCGCACGCGCGCGCGAACTCGACGGTCAGGCCAGTGAACGTCGTCACCTCGGCGCGGTCGCGTCCGTTGAGGGACGCGCGGATCAGCTCCACCCGCTCGTCGACCGTGAAGAGCGGCTGACGCTTTTCCGGGTTGGCCGCGACGGCGACGATGAGCTTGTCGAAGATTCCGAGCGCGCGGTCGACCACGTCGAGGTGTCCGTTCGTGAACGGATCGAAGCTGCCGGGGTAGACCGCGACCTTCGAGTTCGCCACCTTGTTCAGGTTCCGCGCGCTCATGTCCTGAACACCGACACGACCGTATCGCCGTAACGTCGTTGCCGGTCGAGCTTGAGCCGCGCAAGCTCCGGGGGCACCTGCCGCTTCGAGTGCTCCGCGAGCACGGTCGCGTCGACTGCCCCGCGGTCGAGGACGCGAAGAGCCCGGTCGAGGACGGCGTCGTCGTAAGGAGGGTCGAGGAAGACGAACCGGGCCGCGCGGACGGCGTCGGGCGAGGCTTCGAGCCACCGCACCACGTCGGCGCGGACCACCTGCGAGCGCTCCTTGAAGCCGAGGGCGTCCAAGTTCTGGCGCAGGATAGCAAGACCGCGCGGTTGCTGATCGACGAAGGTCACGCGCTCCGCGCCGCGCGACAGCGCCTCGATGCCCAGCGCGCCCGAGCCCGCGAAAAGGTCGAGCACCGTCTCGCCCTCGATCGCTGCGCCGACCATGTTGAAGATCGCCTGCTTCACCATGCCCTGGGTCGGGCGGATGTTCTTCGGCGCCTTCAGGCGGCGGCCCCGCGCCTCGCCGCCGCTCACGCGGAGGTTGCTCATTCGCTCATCTGCTCATCAGTGAACCCGGATGCGACCGTCGTCGCGCATGACGCCGATGCGGTTCCCGTGCTTGAACCGGCGCGCCTTCGCGGGCGGAAGCGCGACGAGCAGGCCGCCGCTGGTCTGCGCGTCGCACAGCATCAGCTGCTCTGTCTGGCCGAGGTTGCCCCACTCGACCCGATCGCGGTACGTCGCATGGTTGCGGCGCGAGCCGTCCGGGAACAGGTCGCGCTCCGCAAGGTTGCCCACGCCCTTCATGAACGGCACGCTGTCGAACTCGATGTCCGCCCCACCGCGCAGGTTGGCGAGGTGCCCGATCAGACCGTAGCCCGTGACGTCGGTCGCCGCGGTGGCGCCCAGCTTGACCATCTGCTCGGAGGGCGTGCGGTTCAGCGACGTCATCACCGCGATCGCTTCGGCCTCGAGCTCGGGCGGG
>CBJLKR010000226.1:0-3776 GCA_966423695.1 uncultured bacterium
CGGGACGACGATGTGGGTGATGCCGAACCGTTCGCGGCGGCGCTCGATGTCGTCCGCGATCTGACCCACGGTGCCGAGCATGAAATGCGGGATCTCGAGCACGTCGGCCGGCTCCAGCTCCATCGCCGGCGCCAGCATGGACGCCACCTCTTCCCTGCCGTCCGTGACCTGGGCCATGAAGGTCCAGACGCCGAGCTCGAGCTCGTCCAGCCGGCCGCCGGCAGCCTCTCGGATCCAGCGCAGCTTCTCGTCCGTCGCCGCGGCAACCCCGGTCTGGGCAACGCGCCGCCCCGGGCGCCCCGCGGCGAGTGAGAAGTTGACGTTGATGGTGTCGGCCTCCCGCGCCGCGAGCTCGAGCATCTTGCGGCCCCCGCCCCCCAGCACGAACGGCGGCCGCGGCTTCTGAACCGGTAGAGGCGAGCCTTCGAGCTTGTCGATCGTGTAGTGCTTGCCCGCAAACGAGAACTCGCCGCCGGCAAAAAACCCTTTGAAGATCTCGATCGCCTCGGCAAGGCGCTCGATGCGCGTTCCGGCGCTGTCGTAGGCGATGCCGGCCTGCTGGTAGTCGGCGACCATCCAGCCCGCGCCGATGCCGAAGTCGAAGCGGCCGTCGGAGAGAAGGTCGAGCGACGCCGCCTCCTTGGCCAGCACTACCGGGTGACGGTAGTCGTTGTCGTAAACCAGCGATCCGATACGCAGTTTCGTGGTCGCATCGGCCGCCGCCATGAGACCGGCGATCGGCCCGACCTGATCGCCGAAGTGGTCGGGCAGATACAACGTCGAGTAGCCCATCGCCTCGATCGTCTTTGCGCGTTCGCGCCACTGCGACGCGCTCACGGCCCGATGCTCCTGGACGCTGAACCGGAACGGCTTCCGCTTGCTCAATCCACCGTCCTCACGCGCGGGGTGGTGCCGAGGCCCAGATTTGAACTGGGGACACCTTGATTTTCAGTCAAGTGCTCTACCAAGCTGAGCTACCTCGGCACGGCGGTTGATTCTATCGGCCGTCTCTCAGCGGCTGCCAAAGCGCGTCGACATCCACGTCGGGCATCTCGCGCTTCACGAGCACCTTCGTCTCGTCGACCAGCGAGCGAAGCACCTCGGCGGCCTCGGACGGCGGTGCGTTGGCCACAGCGTCGAGCCGCTCGGCCAGCCGCTCGGGCTTGATCTCGAGTCGGTCGATGTGCGCTCCCGCGCGCTTGAACTGAAACGTCGAGAAGAACACGCGGTTCAGCGCCGACAGGACGGCCACCACCCTGAAGGCGCCGTCGAGAAGCATCTGGCGGCGGAAGAGCTCGGCGTCGCGGGCCGCGAGTTGGTCGTCGATGCGCCAGATCGGAAAGAAGCCCAGGTTCGCCTCCACCTCGCGCCGGCGCAGCGCATCGGAATAGGCAACGCGCGCCTTCCACGCCTCGATCAGGTCGTCGCCATGCAGCGGCACGCCTTCCTGCAGCCCCATCGCGAGTTTCGCGAGCAGCCAGTCGACGTCTCCCGCCGCGATGCGCTCGAGCCGTTCCTCCATCGAGGACACGAGCGCGGCGCCGGTCTGAACCTCCACCCCGTCGACGTGGTAGCGGGAGGCGAAGCCCTCGGGCCCGGGCTCGCCGATAGGTCCGCCGACCGCCACACCCACCGCCCGCAAAGCATCGTCAAAGGCTTCGCGGTCGGGCAGCGTGTCGTAGTAGTTCAGCAGATCGACGTCGGAGTGCTCGTCACTGATGCCGATGGCGGCCGAGCCGGTCAGCAGCGACGCGCGCAGCGGCGTGCGCGCCGCGAGCTCCCGAACGACGGCACGCGCCAGCGAACGCCGGCCTTCGGTGTGGCCGCCTATGACTTGTTGGCCTTGTCGACCTCGGAGTTGAAGCTGTCGATCAGCGGCTGGTAGAAGTCGTGGACCGCTGTCCCGATCTTGTTGAAGTCGAAGTTCTGGATCTTCTGGACGTCGCCCTGCAGCGCGGTCTCGGCCGCGCTCTCGGTGCTCGAGTCCTTTGCGTTCACCAGCGCGCTGAAGTCCTTCGCGAGCGCGGCGATGTCCTGCAGGAACGTGTCCATCTCGGGCGGCAGACCCGGCGCCTTGTCCTCGGTGATGGCCTTCGCCGTGTCGGTCTTCAGCTTCTCGTCCGCGGCCGACGCGCCGGTGATGTCCGCCGCCTGCGCCTTCGTGCCGAGGGTATCGACGTCGATCGCGACGTCGAAGAATGTCTGGTAGAAGGTGCCGATCTGCACGTAGTCGGCGGTGATCGTCTTGGCGAGGGCGAGAGCCTTGCGCTCGTGGCCGATGCGGGTCTGCGCCTTGTCGATATCGCCCTTGCGGACGACGGTGAGCCACTGGCCCTCCTGGAGGTTTGACTGGGCCTGGGCGAGCGAGGTGTCGTCGTTGTCGATCTGGCCCTGCGCCGCCTGCGACTTGGTGACGATCTGGGCGATCAGGCCCTTGTCGGTCTGGAGATCGGCCGCCGAGGCCGAGGCCGCGTTGGTGTTCGTGAGCTTGTCGCCGAGTCCGTTGACGGTGTCGTTGAGGCTGTTCAGGTGGTCGACGACCGTGTTGTAGGACGAGGTCGCGCTGTTCAGCCTGGTCGTCGCGTACGCATAGCCTCCGACGACATAGGCTCCGATAGCCGCGATGAGCACGACGACGATGACGACGCCGGCGATGATCGGCACCATGCTGCGCCGCGGCGGCGGTGCGGCGGCGTACGCCGGCGGCTGGGAGTAGCCGGGCTCCGGGTAACCGGGCTCCGATCCCGCGGAAGGGGGCTCAGGCGGCGGTGCTTGCGGCGGGGTGGCGAGCCAGGAGGGAGGCGCATCTTCGGGCGGCGCACCGCCGGACTCGGCCGCGGGAGGTGTCTCGGGAGTCTGGGAGGGCGGTTGAGGGGCCTCGGGCGGCGGCGCGTCCTCGGGCGGGGTTCCGTGGGGACCTGAGTTCATGATTCGGGGCCAATGTAGCGCTTTCCATGCGAGATGGCCAGTCGCGCGGCACGACCGAAGCCTCCGCCTGGGATCTCCCGTCGCGTCGCCGCGGGAAGGCTAGGCTGCGACCTGCGGCCGTATCCGTACCACCCAGGCTCCGTTTCACTGACATGAGCACTCGGTCGGTACGAGCGGCCTTGAGCGTGCTGGGGATCGCAACGCTCGTCGCGTGCGGCCCGACCTCGAGCGGCGGCTCCCCCTCCGCGTCGCCATCTTCCTCGGCCTCCGCTTCTCCATCGCCCTCCGCGCTCGCCTGCACGCGATCCGGGCCGGCCTCGAACGCCTGGCCGTCCCCTGACAAGCTGCCCCAGACTCCTGCCATCACCGCCGTCAAGGTCGCCGGCGACGTCCTGACCCTGACGTTCGCGGCCGGCACGCCGGCGTTTGAGGTGACGCCAGAACCGAGCGCCCGCTTCACCAAGGACCCGAGCGGCCAGCCCGTCACCCTCGCCGGGTCGGCGGGCGTCCGGATCGTGCTGCGCGGCTTCCGCGGCGACCTGCAGAACTACGCGGGCGCCGGCTCGATCGCGTCGGCGGGACCGCTCCTCCTCCAGGTCTATGAGCTCGGCGACTCCGAGGGGGTTGTGACGTGGGGTGCGGGAGTCAGCGCACCGGCCTGCGCGGCCGTCAGCGCGAGCGGCTCCACGCTGACGTTCCACTTCATCCGCCAGCCTGCCGCCTGACCCTCACAGACCGGCCAGCCCAAGATTGGATTTCCCGACGGGCAGTGGGCGGTGATGGACTTGAACCAACGACCTCCTCGGTGTAAGCGAGGCGCTCTAGCCTGCTGAGCTAACCGCCCGGTG
>CBJLKR010000227.1:0-3755 GCA_966423695.1 uncultured bacterium
CTTCACGCCGGACCCGGCGGCCGCCGCCGGCACGCTCGGCCTGGTCGGCGGGGCCGAGGGCGTGACCCTCAGCATCGTCCTGCTCGGCGTGATGTTCGGCATCCAGACGAGCTCGTCGCGCTACTCGCCCCGGATCATCGGCATCTTCACGCGCAACCCGCTGAACGCGCTGGTCCTGAGCTTTGCGCTCGCTTCGATCCTCTACACCTTCCTGGTCCGCGCCGAGGTCAAGGTCAACTACGTGCCGATGGCGAGCGTGGCCGTCGCCGAGGCGCTCGCCCTGATCAACTTCGCGCTCCTGTTCCCGTACGTGCTCTACACCTTCGAGGTGATGAGGGCCGAGACGCTGGTCGCCGGCATCATGCGACGCGCGAGGCGCGAGCTCCGGCACGCCACCGGCGGCCGCAACGTCTCGCGCCACCGCGCAAACCTCATGACATGTGTCGCCCAGGTCACCGACATTGCGTTCGGCTCGCTCCAGCTCGGTGATATGCCCGTCTGCCTGCTCAGCATCGAGGTGCTGGGCGACTTCCTCGGACGCGACTACATCCCCGCCAAGAAGAAGCTTGCGGCGGAGTGGTTCAAGGTCGGCCACACCGAGATGCCGGGGGCTTCCGACCAGATCGTGGCCGAGGTCAACCGCGGGCGCACGTGGTTCACGTACACCGTGATGTCGAGCTTCGTCGACCTGGTCGAGCTCGCGCCGCTGCACCGCAAGGAGACCGTCCACGAGATCGCCGTCGTCACGCGCAAAGTCGGGCTCGCCGCCATCGACGTCGGGGATGCCGAGGTGGCCGAGCTGTCGCTCCGCTTCTTTAACACCTACCTGCGAGTGGCCATCAACCGCTCGGCACCGACGTTCGCGTCCGGGATCATGAACGAGTACCGCCGCTTCGCCATCGGGGCGCTCGAGTGGAGGCGCGACCTATCGATGGAGGCCGCGGCGCACCTCCTGCGCTACGGCCGGCACTTCGACGAAGCCGGCATGCCGGCGATCTTCGGCGCCGCCGCGGAGGACGTCGCCGACCTGGCCATCGAGGCGCGGGTCCGCGACCCTCAGGTGTCGTTCCGCCTCGCCCAGCTTCTTGTCCGCAACCTGCTCGACCTCATCCCCAACGCCCGCCCGATCGGGCTCAACGGCCTCTTCAAGGGCGTCGCCAAGCTCGCGTGCTGGGCGATGGCCGCGGACGAAAAGGACATCACTCACGTCCTCATAGAGGGCATTGGTGCCGCGCCGCCCGACTTCGTCGACGCCGCCCTGGGCCGGATGGAAAGCCTGCAGAGCGGGCTCTTCTGGGAGGTCAACGAGCGGGTGATCTCGTTCGACTGGCTCGACCACCCGCTGCGCGAACAGATCCCGCGCGTCCGGGCCGCGGTGGCTCGCGTGCACAACGTCGAGGCGTCCAACGGCAACGGCGCTATCCCGACCCCGCTCGAAGAAGCGCCACTGGTGGCGCAGGACCTCGTCCAGCCGCAGCCCTCGGCGGCTGCGAGCGCGGCTACGCCGGCCGGTTGATCATCGCGGTCGAAGCGACCTCGAAGTAGTCGAGCAGCGCCTTGCGGATGGGGGGAGCGAAGTCCATCGACTCCACCGCCTCGGTCATGTGCCTCAGCCACGCGTCCCGCTCCGTCTGACCGATCGCAAACGGCTGGTGCCGCATGCGCAGCCGCGGGTGGCCGCGGCGCTCGCTGTAGGTCGGCGGCCCGCCCCAGTACTGGATGAGGAACAGCGTCAGGCGCTCGGTCGCGCCCGCAAGATCCTCCTCCGGGTACACGGGCCGCAGGACCGGGTCGGCGGCCACGCCTGTGTAGAACCGGCGCACAAGCTCGCGCAGCTTCGCCTCGCCCGCAAGCTCGAACACGCTCCGGTGGAGGACTCGCTCGCTCACGCCTGCTCCGCGGTTGCGCGCAGCGGCTCGGGCCGGTTGGCGTAGCGCTCCATCTCGTCCTCGCGCGGCAGGAACCACGCGACGGCGATCGTGACGATGACGAGGATGACGTGGCTCATCAGCGACTTCTGCAGGCCGATCGCGTCGCCGATCGCGCCGTTGATGGGCACGCCTACAGCGCCGGTCACGAACCCAAGGCCCATGACGAGCCCCGAGGCCAGGCCCGCGCGCGACGCCATCAGCTGCTGCGCCATGAGCAGCATCAGCGGGGCCGTCGACGCGGCTAGGAATCCGATGAGAATCGCGGACCCGAACGCCCAGGGCCCGGGGTAAAGGGTGAAGAGCAGGATGGCCGGGATGGTCAACACGAGCGTGGCCAGGATCACCGTGCGGCGCCCATAGCGATCGGCGAGCGAGCCGCATCCGACCGTGCCGGCCGCGCTCGCGAGCACGAGCGTCGTCGCCAGGGGGCCGTAGAAGGCGGGTCCATAGCCGAGGTCGCGATACCAGGTTGGCGTGAACGCCTGGAACACGTTGACGGTCCAGCTGCGCGACATCATCACGCCGATCACGGCGGCGAGCGCGAGCACTGGAACGGGCTGCGCCGCGACGGCCCTGGCGCCCGCGGCGCCGGCGCCGGACGCGATGCGCGCGCGCATCCTCCACAACAGGTACCCGCCCGTCACCACGCCCGGGACGACCAGGAAGCCCGTCCCGTGGATGCCGAAGGCGCCGAACAGCAGGATGCCGATGAGCGGCCCGGCCGCGACGCCCAACGTGCCCGCGGTGACGTAGACCGACATGCCGAGGCTGCGCCGCCACGAAGGCAACAGGCCGCGGACGTCGAGCGCACCGAGCGGATGGAAGCACCCCGAGCCCAGACCCGAGGCGAGGGCGAGCACGAGCAGGAGCGGAAAGCTGTCGACGAAGCCGATCACGGCGAAAGTGATGGCGGTCCACGCGAGCGCCAGGCCTGTGAAGCGGGTGCCGAACCTGTCGGCGAGGATGCCGAACAGGGGTTGTGAGATCGCCGCCATGCCGCCGTACGCGAGGCTCACGAGCCCGACCGTGGCGAAGCTCAGGTGGAAGCGACCGATGAGGATCGGGTACAGAACGGGGATCACGCCGACGTAGCTGTCGACCGTGAAGTGCCCGAGCATCAAAGTCAGGAGCTTGCCGTTGCGCAGGAATTCGCGCATGTTCCTCGCTCTCTATGATCGCGGCGATGAGCGATCTGCTGTACCTCAGCCGGACGGACGTGGAGCAGCTGCTCGACGTGGACGCGATGCTCGAGGCGCTCGCGTCAGCGCTGGTCGCTTACTCGAGCGGCAAGGCCCTGGCGCCGGCGCGTACCTCCGTCCGGCTGGAACACGGGCTCCTCGGCGTTATGCCCGGTTACGTGCCCGGCGCCGCGCTCGAGAGCAAGCTTGTATCCGTCTTCCCCGGCAACGACGAGCACGGACTGCCCTCTCACCAGGCCCTGATCGCGCTGTTCGACGAGACGAACGGCGCGCCGCTCGCGCTCATGGACGGCACCTACATCACCGCGATCCGCACCGGCGGCACCGCGGCGGTGGCGACGCTAACCCTGGCGCGCGAGGACGCGCACGTTCTCGCTCTGCACGTTCTCGTACGTCGACGCGCTTGCGCGTGCGGGTCGGATCGACCAGGCGCGCGTCACGTTCGAGAAGATGCTGACCTACGCCAACCACCTCGGTCTGTACTCCGAGGAGATCGCGTTGACGGGCGAGCAGATCGGCAACTTCCCGCAGGCGTTCACCCACCTCGCCCTCATCGACGCCGCGATCACACTCGATCGTGAGCTCGATGCGCGCCCTCCGGAGCAGGGGAGCCGCCACATCCTCC
>CBJLKR010000228.1:0-3725 GCA_966423695.1 uncultured bacterium
AGCGCAGTGGTGGATGCGGCCGGGCCCCAGGCGGTGCTGCGCGATCAGGAATCCCTGCCCGCGCTCGCCCAGGGTGTTGGTCACCGGTACGCGCACGTCCTTGTAGATGACCTCGGCGTGTCCGTAGCCGAACCGCTCGTGCTCTCCCGCCAGCGTCGGCACGTTCCGCACGCGGTTCACGCCGGGCGTATCGGACGGGACGATGATCATCGTCGCCCGCTCGTACGCGTCGGCCTTCGGCTCGGTCACGACCATGGCGATCAGGAAGTCGGCGATCATGCCGTTGGACGTGAACCACTTGTGGCCGTTGATCACCCACTCGTCGCCGTCCATCTCCGCCTTCGCGGAAAGCAGGGTGGGGTCGGAGCCCGCAGTGCCCGGCTCGGTCATCGAGAACGCCGACCGGATGCGCCCGTCGAGCAGCGGGTAGAGCCACCGGTCCTTCTGCTCCTTGGTGCCGAAGTTGGCCAGGATCTCCGAGTTGCCGCTGTCCGGCGCCTGGTTGCCGAAGACGATCGGCCCCCACACGGAGGCGCCTTCGATCTCGTGCATCAGGCCCAGCTTCACCTGGCCGTAGCCCTGCCCGCCCAGCTCAGGCGGCAGGTGCGTCGCCCACAGCTTCTGGCGCTTCACCTCCTCCTGCAGCGGTTTGACGGCGGCCATGAAGCCCTTGTCGTCGAGGTCGGCGACCTCGAGCGGGTAGACCTCGTCGTGCATGAACCGGCGCATCCACTCGAGCTTCTTCTCGAACTCGGGCTCGGTCGAGAAGTCCCAGGTCACAGCAGCGAAATCCCCTCGTCGATCATGCCCGAGATGGTATCCGTCAGCCCCTCGTACATGGGATCCGGCCTGCGGCCCTTGCGGTGCAGCATCAGGTTGTAGCCGAGGATGGCGGCGTACTTGTAGAGGCTCAGCGCCACGTACCACCGCATCTCCGCCTCGTCGACTCCGTACAGCCGCAGCAGCTCGTCCAGCTCCAGGGCGACCGCACCGCCTGGATTGGGCGCGCCGGCGGCAAGCTGGCGCCGGACGGTCATGGCGCACAGGCAACCCAGGTCCAGCAGCGGCTGGCCGAGCTCGGCGATCTCCCAGTCGAGCACCGCGATCACCGTCGCGCCGCGGAACAGCATGTTGCCGAAGTGATAGTCGCCATGGACCAGCGTGGGCGCACGCTCCTCGGGGATACGGGCGGCCAGCAGCCCGCCCAGCTCCCCCGCGCGAGTCGTGAGCTCCTCGGGGGCGCGCTGCATCAGCATCGCCCAGCGCATCATCTCGGGCCGGATGCCGACCGGCTCCTCGTCGCCGATGCCGGTCCTGTCGATCGGCAGCGACTGCAGTCGCTTGAGCACGTCGACCGCCGAGCGCGCGATGTCGAGCGGCCTCTCTTTCTGTGCGGTGCTCTCGATCCTCGTCCCGTCGACCCGCTCCATGAGGATGAACGGGCGGCCGTCGACCACCGGGTCTTCGCGGATGAAGGGCACCCTGGGCGCGGGTAGCGCCGCCTCGTGCAGCGCCGCCATGATCCGGCCCTGGCGCATCACGTCCGCGGTGCCGGCGATGCGCGCGCCCGGTGGCGGCAGGCGGAGGACGTAGCGGCCTTCGTCCGTGGTGACGAAGTACGTGAAGCCCGAGTGGCCTTCGGGGATCGGCGCGACCTCGCTGACGCGCACGCCGAGCACGGCTTCGAGGTCGGCGCGAATCCTGTCCTCGCTCATTCGAGGTGGGCGATATCGCCGAGCGTGCCGGCAATCCGGCGGTCGCCCAGCACGCGAAGCGTGCTGATGCTCGTGTAGTAGGGGAGCAGGCGCAGCTGCCCCGGCTCGAGCTGCATCGCGTCGGTGAGGCACGCGATGATCGACGCGCCGTGGCTCACGAGGACGACGCGGCGGCCCTCGTGCGCCTCGACCACATCGTCGATGACGGCGCGCATCCGCTTCACCGCCGAATCCGGCGTCTCGTGAAAGTCGAGCGAACCGTCCTCACCGACTTCGAGCGCCATCTCGACAAGGCGGTGGTCGACGTGGAAGTCGTCGGTGATCGCCCGCGCCGTTTCGACCGCGCGGCGATAAGGGCTCGTGTACACGGCGACGGGCTCTGCCTTGCGCACGCGCTGCGCCAGTCGCAGCGCCTGTTCACGCCCCAAAGCGCTGAGAGGCGGATCGTCCGCGTCCTCGATGTTTTGATAGCAGTCCGCGTGCCGGACGAGCCACACCTCGGTCACGCCCTCGACGCCGATGAGGAACGCCGCCTCGAGAACGCGCATCGCTCGCTGGATTTGGTCGGATGCGGCCGTCACGGCTAAGATTCGACCACATGCTCCGGTCGTCGGGCATCGTCGCCCTCTTCGTCCTCACCGCCTGCGGCCAGCAAACGGCGAACATCGCGCCCTCGCCCTCGCCTGTCATCGCGCAGGGCAGCTGGAATCAGAACCTGACGTTGACGGGCGATCTCGCGGGTCACATCGCGTCGATCGTGCCAGACCAGGGCACGCAGCAGACGTTCTGCTCGGGGGAGAAGGTCCGGCTCGGCGAGACGTGGTCGGACACCTTCTATGCGATGGTCGATTCGAGCGGCGCGGAGTGGCAGCTCAGCATCCTGCTCGAGAACTTCCGCGGCCCCGGCACCTACACGAACCGCGACGTGAAGATCGCCCTGCAGGCGCCCGACAACTCGCGCGCGTGGCTCAACCAGGACGCCGACTCGAGCCAGGGCCTTCCCGCCGACAACGTGACGTTCACGATCGACAGGACGATGCAGTCCGGGACTCTGGACGCGTGGCTGACGAACGCCTCCACCGGTAAGCGCGGCGCGGAGCACATCACCGGGACGTGGAACTGCCGAGGTTAGGATTGCTTCGGTGGAGGTTCGTTTCGACGGTCACTGCTTCGGCTGCGGCCCGCTGAACCCGGACGGCCTGCAGCTCAAGTTCGAGCCCGCCGGCGACGGTACCTCCGCTGCCTTGTACGAGGTCCCGGCGCGGTTTCAGTCGTGGGCTGGGATGGCGCACGGCGGGATCGTGTCTTTGATGCTGGACGAGGCCGTGGGCTGGGCGGCCTGGCACGCCGGCCACCCCGGCGTCACAGGCCGGCTGCAGGTCTCGCTGCGGCGGCCGCTGAAGCTCGGCGAGCGGGTGAAGCTAACAGGTCGCGTCGACTCGGTCCGGCGGACGATGGTCTATGTCTCGGCGTGGATCGAGAACGCCGACGACGGGTCGCGGGTCGCGGACGCGACGGCCACTCTGATGGAGCCGAAGACGGTCGTCGAACCGATCGGTTGACCGGTTAAGCGGATCGGCCGGTCGTCACAATCGTTCTAGTGGGTATGACCGACGTGCGAGCGCCCGCTCGCCGCCTGTGGAACTTGGTCCGAACGGGCCGCGCACTGCAGTTTGCCGCGTTCGGTGTTGTCGTCCTGGTGACGCTGACGATCCTCGCCCTGGTTTACGGCGACCTGCCTGAACTCCTCCGCGTCGGCGGCCACGATATGCGCCAGTTCCTCGCGCGCCATCAGTTCCTGCCCGGTTTTGTCCTTCTCTACATCGAGGAGTCGGGCATCCCGCTGCCGGCGCCGGGCGACGTGTTCGTCATGTACGTCGGCACGCGGGTCCCGCACAACTTCGTGGCGTGGATCGCCGCCTGGCTGGGCCTGATCCTGGCGGTCGTCCTCGGCGCCACGAATCTCTTTCTCCTCTCGCGCCGGTTTGGCCGCAACCTCGTCGAGCACCG
>CBJLKR010000229.1:0-3705 GCA_966423695.1 uncultured bacterium
AACCAAGACAGCCCGCTGACCGACGGCGCCTTCCCGGTGATGGGCAACGACGTCTGGGAGCACGCCTACTACCTCAAGTACCAGAACCGCCGGGCCGACTACGTCGCCGCCTGGTTCAACACATTGAACTGGGACGCGATCAACGCGCGGTTCGGCTCGATCTGGGCGTAAGGCCACCCGCAAGGCGTCCTAGGTAGAATCCGCGTCCATGGCCAAGCTCCAGAACGCTCTCGTGATCGCCGAGGCGGTGCTCGCCGTCCTGCTGATGGCGGGCGTGCTCATCCAGACGCCCAAGGCGTCCGGCCTCGGCGGGACGATCGGCGGCGGCGACTCGGGCCTGGGCGGCGGCTACCGCACGCGCCGGGGGCTCGAGCGGCAGATCTACTGGACGACGTGGGTGCTGACCGGCGCGTTCATGATCTGCTCGATCGCGAACGTCTGGGTGACGACTCATATCCACTAGTCGGTATGTCGCCGCCGCGTTTGCGGCGGCGGTGGTCCTGGCCGGTTGCCAGCCGGTCGCGACCGTGCCCAAGCCGGCGCGCGGCGGCACGGCGGTGGAAGCGCTCATCGGCCAGGCGACGGTGCTCAACCCCCTGTTCGAGACCAACGAGAGCACCCGCGACGTCGACAGCCTGATCTACCAGGGGCTGACCGCCGTCGACGGCCAGCAGAACGTGGTCGGCGTGCTGGCGAGCGACTGGACCGTGTCCGCGGACCATCTCACCTACACGTTCACCGTCCGCGACGGCGTGAAGTGGGCGGACGGCCAGCCCTTCGGCGCGGACGACGTGCTGTTCACGTTCCACGTCCTGCAGGACCTCGAGTACCAGCAGCCTGGCGCGTCCGACTGGCGCCAGGTCGGCGTCGCCGCGGGCGGCCCGGGCCAGGTCGTCTTCACCCTGCGGGCGCCGGACGCGTCGTTTCCGGTTTCGCTGCGCGTCGGCATCATCCCGAAGCACATCTTCAGCGGGATGGCGCCGGCCCAGATCGAGGAGAGCCCCTACAGCGGCGTGCGCGCGTTCGGCACCGGGCCGTTCAAGGTCGGATCCATCAACCAGCTCGCGATCACGCTCGATCGCAACCCTCTTGCGTCGCCGCAGCCCTACCTCGACCACCTCGTCCTGCGCACATACCCAGCGACGGACCCGCAGCTCGCGGTCCGCGCGGTCCTGACCGGCGCCGCCGACCTCGTCGGTGGCATCCAGCCGCAGGAGGTCGACACGCTGACGTCGCGCACCGACATCACGGTGCAGGAGGGCCGGATGTTCACCAACTCCTTCGTGACGTTCAACCCCGATGGGGACGGCAAGACGTTCTTCAGCGACCCGAAGGTGCGGCAGGCTCTCGTCCAGGCCGTGGACCGGCAGAAGATCGTCGGCGAGGTCTTCGCCGGCCGCGCCGATCCCGATCCGAGCCCGATCCCGACCGCCGACTGGGCTTACTCCGCCGCCGCCGGCAACGTGCACCCGTTCGACGCCGTCGCGTCGGCGAAGGCGCTCGACGCTGCGGGCTGGTTGCTGGACCCCAGCTCCAAGCTGCGGGCGAAGAACAACGTTTCTTTCAAGGTGACGCTCGTCGCGGCCGACTCCTACCCCAACGTCCAGACCGCGCAGGCTGTGGCCGGGCAGCTCGCGAGCATCGGCGTCGAGATCGACGTGAAACCCATACCCGCGTCGCAGCTGCTGTCCGACTACCTGCTCACGCGCAAGTACCAGATGGCGTTGGTGTCGATCGACCTCGGCCCGGACCCGGACCAGTACTCCTTGTGGCATTCAGGGATCGACCCGGGCGCGCTGAACTTCGCCTATTCGCGAGGATGGGGACTGATCGACAAGGACCTCGAGGACGGCCGCTACGCGCTCGAACCGTCGTCGCGGCTGGCCGCCTACATCGACTTCCAGATGCTGATGGCCGACGCCGCCCCCGCGATCTTTCTGTACGCAGGGCGCTACGAGTACGCCGTCTCGCAGCGCGTGCATGGCGTGCACTTCAACAAGGCGATCGAGCCTTTCGAGCGCTTCCAGTACGTGACCGACTGGTACGTGAACACGACCGGCTAGATTGGCGATCCACGGCATCACAAGGCGCAAGTGGATGCACTTGCCCGCTGAGCGCCCGATCTGGTGCCGGCACGTGCAACCATTTGCCGTGTGGACCTCGGCCTCAAGGACCGCGGGGCGCTAGTCACGGCGGCGAGCAAAGGGCTCGGGCGCGCCTGCGCGGAGCTCCTGATCGCCGAAGGCGCGCGGGTCTTCATCTCTTCGCGGCACCCGGAGGCGACCGCTCGTGAGATCGGCGCGGCGGGATCGTCGGCCCGCGATGTGTCGAAGACCGGGGACCCCGAAGCGCTGGTCGACGAGGCGGTCGACCGGCTCGGCCGCCTCGACATCCTGATCGTCAACGCCGGGGGGCCGCCGTTCGGGACGTTTCAGGACGTCCCTCTCGACGCCTGGGAGGCCGCCTTCCAGCTCACGCTTATGAGCGCCGTCCGGCTCGTGCACGCGGCGCTGCCTCACCTCAAGCGCTCCGATCAGGGACGCATCGTCTTCATCACCTCGGTGTCGGTGCGCCAGCCCATCGGCAACCTCGCTCTCTCGAACTCCCTGCGCGGTGGCGTCACCGGGCTCGCCAAGACCCTCGCGCTCGAGCTGGCCGGGGACCGGATCACCGTCAACTGCGTCGCGCCGGACGGCATCCTCACCGACCGTGTGCGCCACCTGACCGGGGACTCCGAGGAGGGCGTGCGGATGCTCGCCGAGCGCAAGCCCATGAAGCGTCTGGGCACGCCGGAGGAATTCGCGGCCGCGTGCGTGTTCCTCTGCTCGAGGCAGGCGGCGTACATAACCGGCCAGACGGTGGGCGTCGACGGGGGCACCCTCGCCGGCGTTCACTAGTGTCTCCACTAGCAACTACGATTCGAGAGTAGTGGCCAGCAACGCGATCCGCTTCGCCGACCGCATGTCGCGCCTCGGCACCGAGGGCGCTTTCGAGGTCCTCGCGCGCGCCCGCAAGCTCGAGGCCGAGGGGAAGCGCATCGTCCATCTCGAGATCGGCGAACCGGACTTCGCCACCCCCGACAACATCGTCGAGGCGGCGATCGGCGCGATGCAGAACGGGTACACGCATTACACACCCGCCAGCGGCATCTTCGAGGCGCGTGAGGCGGTGGCGCAGTTCGTCAGCAAGATGCTGAAGACCGACGTCGAAGCCGCCGACGTCGTCCTCGTCCCCGGGTCGAAGAACGTGTTGCTGTTCACGCTCCTCGCGTGCGTCGAGCCGGGCGACGAAGTGATCCTGCCCGACCCCGGCTACCCCGCCTACCACTCCCAGGTGAACTTCATCGGCGCGATCCCGAAAACGGTGACCCTGCGCGAGGACAAGGACTTCCGCATGGACCTCGACGAGCTCGCATCGCTCGTCACGCCGAGGACTCGGATGCTGATCCTCAACACGCCCCAGAACCCGACCGGCGGCGTGCTGACCGAGGAGGACGTCGACTTCGTCTGCGACCTCGCGCACAAACACGACCTGCTCGTGGTCTCGGACGAGATCTACAGCCAGCTCGTCTACGGGTTCCGGCACGTCTCGCCCCTTTCGCGGGAGGGAATGCGGGAGCGCACCGTGCTCATGGACGGGCTGTCGAAGTCCTACGCCATGACGGGATGGAGGCTGGGCTACGCGGTGGCGCCGCGTGCCCTCGCT
>CBJLKR010000230.1:0-3672 GCA_966423695.1 uncultured bacterium
GTCTTCCACGGCCGGGGGGACTCGTCGCTGTGCGCGGCCGCGTACAAGCCGATCGAGGCCCTTCTATTCGTGCCCATCACGTTCCTCTCGATCATCTTCCCGGTGCTCTCGGTCTATCACCGCGAGAGGCCGAACGATATGCTCGACGCGCTCAGCCGCTTCTACAAGGCGCTGCTGCTCATGGGATGGCCCTGCAGTGTCGGCATCTTCGTGCTCGCCCAGCCGTTGACGCCGCTGTTGCTCGGCCGGGGCTTCGAGCATTCCGAAGGGCCTCTCCGGGTGCTCGCGCTCGCGCTCGCGGTGGCGTTCATCAACAACACGTTCATCGGAGCGCTCAATGCGTCGGATCGCCAGGTGTCGTTTTCCTGGGTGGCGGGGTGGAGCGTCGTCGTGAACCTCGCGCTCAACCTTGCGCTCGTCCCGCCCTTCAGCTACAACGGCGCGAGCTGGGCGACCGTCGGCACCGAGCTGTCCCTGGCGGTCCTCGGATGGATTCTCACGGCGCGTCACGTCGGCCGGATCCCGGTGGCCAGGCTGAGCTGGCGGGTGATACTGGCCGGGCTGATCATGGGCGCGGCCATCTACCCGCTGAGCAGCGTTCAGGGCTACGAGGTGGCCATCCCGGTGGTGGCGGGCGCGATCATCTACGCGGTCGCCGCGGTGCTCCTCCGCGCCCTGACCGGGGAAGAGATCGCGTGGGCGCGGCGCGCCCTCGCGCAGGCAAGGACGTGAGCTCCAAGAGACTGTTCCTCAAGCCTCGCGGCGCGGTTGAGCCGGTGCCCTGGGACGAGATCGCTGTCGACGCGCCGGAGGTCGGCAGGGGGACGCCGCTGGCCGACGCGCAGTTCGTCGCCCTCGACGTGGAGACGACCGGCAACGCGCCCTTCCTCGTCCTCGATATCGGCGCCGAGAGGTTCCGTCTCGACCGGACGCTGTCTTTCTTCGACACGCTCGTCGACTGTCGCGCTCCCATCAACCCCTACGCGCGAAGGCGCCATCACATCGACCGTTCGATGCTCATCGGCGCGCCGGAGTTCAAGGACGCGCGCCGCGCGTTTCTGCGCTTCGCCCAGGGGGCGGTGCTCGTCGAGCACAGCCACGACGCCTTCGATACCTGGCTCGTCGGTCGCGGCCTCGAGAGCCCGCTCGAGCATCCGATCATCGACACGACCGCGCTCGCCCGCCTGGTGCTCGACCTGCCCAAGGGCCAGACGCCCGGCCTCGCGCGGCTGGTCGAGGAGCTGGGGGCGGACATCACGCCCGCGCACGCCGCGCTCGACGATGCTCGCGCTACCGCGATGGTGTTTCGGGAGCTCATCGCCCGGGCGCGCACGAATCTCGGCTGGAGCGCGGTCGGCGACGTGCTCGAAGCGCTGCCGCGCCCGGTCGTCGACCGGGAGCGCCCTAGTCGAAGAGGTTCAGCTGCGCCTGGGAATCGGAGTCAGGGTGCTCGAGGCCAGACAGCCCCACCCCGATCAGCCGCACCGGCCGCGACTCCACGTGCGACTTCTCCAGCGCCGAGCGGGCGGCGCGGAAGATCGTCTCGACGTCGTCGGTCGGGCTCGTCCGGCTCACCTGGCGGCTCACCAGCCTGAAGTCCGGGAGCTTGAGCTTCACGTAAACGGTTCGCGCGCGCACGCCGTCGGTCTTGAGGCGCTCGGTCACACGGTCGGTCAGGTCGCGCAGCGCGTGCTCGAGCTCCCCGCGGTCGCTGACGTCACTCTCGAAGGTCGTCTCGGCCGAGATTGTCTTCGCCGGCCGGCTGCCGTCCACAGGCGTGCGGTCGCGGCCCTGCGCGAGCCGCTGCAGGACGGCGCCGTTGGTGCCCAGCGCCTGGACGAGGCGCTGAGTCTCGTATCCGGCGAGCGCGCCGACGGTGCGCAGGCCCATGGCGTGCAGCCGCTCCTCGGTCTTCGGGCCCAGCCCGGGGATGACGCCGACCGGCAGCGGGGCCAGGAAGTCCGCCTCGGTGCCGGGCGGCACGAGGACCAGGCCGTCGGGCTTGCGCGTGCCGCTCGCGACCTTGGCGACCAGCTTGGACGTCGCGGCGCCGACCGAAGCCGTCAGGCCGACCTCGGTGTGGACCTGGAACTTGATCCGCCGCGCGACCTCCTCCGGCGTCGCCGTGCCGTGGCGCGTGCGCGCGGTGACGTCGAGGTACGCCTCGTCGAGGGCCACGCCCTCGACCAGCTCGGGCGAGGTGAAGCGGCGGAAGATCTGGTGCACGAGCCGGCTCGCCTCGCGGTAGCGCGCGCCGTCGGGCGCGATCACCGTCAGCTGGGGGCACAGCTGAAGCGCCTCGTGCAGGGGCATGCCCGAACGCACGCCGTAAGCGCGAGCCTCGTAGGAAGCGCCCATGACGACGGCGCGCCTGGACCGCCCGGCGACCGCGATGGGGATGCCCCTCAGCCGCGTGTCGTCGCGCTGGTGGACTGACGTGTAGAAGGCGTCGAGGTCGACGTGGAGGATCGTCCGCGGCCAATTCTCCGGGCGTGGCATGGGTGGCGAGAGTATGCCGCAACGGGTTGTGGCCGACGGCGCGGTTAGGGGCTTGGTGTTGACCCCAGGGCGGCGACGACGTTGGAGAACACGTTCGAGATCTGGCTGCCCATGGTGTACAGGATCAGGACGGTGAACAGGCTGACCAGGAACAGGATGCCGCCGAACGCGAGGAGCGCGATGACGATCGCCAGACCGCTTCCCCCGCGCTTCGGCGCCTGGACCGGCGCGGGCACCCACGTCCGCCCGTCCCACCGCCACCGGCCGTCCGCCGAGAGCGCGGGTCGCCACTGCGCGCCGTCCCACCACCACAGGCCGTCCGGCGAGAACGTTGGGCGGGGCGCTGCGGGTGTCGGCGGCTGGCCTCCCATCGGCTAGACGATAATCGCGCCCGTGAAGGGAGTCGACCTCTGAAAGGAGTGATTCTGGCCGGCGGCACGGGCAGCCGCCTCCATCCCCTGACGCGGATCACCAACAAGCACCTGCTGCCGATCTACGACCGGCCGATGATCAGCTACGCGATCGAGGCGCTGGTCGGGGCCGGAGTGACGGAGATGATGCTCGTCACCGGCGGCACTCACGCGGGCGAGTTCCTGCGCCTCCTCGGCAGCGGGGCCGAGTACGGGATCGGGCGGCTCTCCTACGGCTACCAGGAGAAGGCCGGGGGCATAGCCGAGGCGCTGGGCCTGGCGGAGACCTTCGTCGGCGGCGACCGCTGCGTCGTCCTGCTGGGCGACAACATCTTCGAGCGCCCGATCCGGCCGTGCGTGGACGCCTTCTCCCGCCAGCGCGCGGGCGCGCGGGTCGTGCTTTCGCGCGAAGCCGACGCGGAGCACCTGCGCCACCTCGGCGTGGCGCAGTTCGACGGCAACCGCCGCATCGAGCGCATCCTCGAGAAGCCGGAGAGGCCGCCGAGTGACTACGCGGTCACGGGCGTGTACTTCTACGACGCGTCGGTGTGGAAGGTGCTCCGGGAGCTCGAGCCCTCGGGCCGCGGCGAGCTCGAGATCACCGACGTGAACAACTGGTATCTGAAGGAAGGGTTGATGGAGTACGACGTCATCGAAGGTTTCTGGGGCGACGCCGGCGAATCGATCGACGCCTACTACACCGTCAACGACTTCGTCCGCCGGCACGCGCGCCGCAGCCAGAGTTGAGCATCGACGGCGTCGG
>CBJLKR010000231.1:0-3640 GCA_966423695.1 uncultured bacterium
CCGTCTGGCAGCAGGACGTGCTCGGCGGGCTCACGTTCGTCGCCCTCTAACTCGCCGCGCTGAAGGCGCCGGCGGGATCCCGACCCCAGGTGTGGGTGTGCGTCGGCGTGGCGACCGCGTTCGAGATCTTCTCGTCCCTCGTCTGGGGCATCTACCGCTACCGGATGCACAACGTGCCCCTCTACGTGCCGCCTGGGCACGGCATGGTCTACCTGTTCGGCGTCCTCGCCGCGCAGACGCCGGCCGTCCGGCGCCACGGCCGCCGGGTCGCGTACGCGGTGCTCGGCGCCGCGTGCGCCTGGTCCCTCGCCGGCATCACCGTCCTGCCCGCCATCAACGGCCGGTTCGACCTCCAGGGCGCGATGTGCCTGCCCGTCCTCGCCTGGTTCCTGCTCCGCTCGCCGCGGTGGCCGCTGTTCGCGGGCATCTTCGTCATCGTCGGCGAGCTCGAGATCTTCGGCACCTCGTTCGGCAACTGGACGTGGACCGCTACCGCGCCCTGGACGCACGTGCCCTCGGGCAATCCCCCGTCGGCGATCGCCGCCGGCTACGGCATCATCGACGGCACCGTGCTGGTGGTGACCGCGCTCGCCTACAGGCTCGGCTTGAACACCATCATCACGAGGATCACGACGACGATCAGGCCAAGCCCGGGACCGAACCTCCGGCTCAAACCCGCCAAGCGCGCGTACTCGGCCGACGACGTCTGACCCGCCTCGGCGAGGCGGATCTGGTTCCTCAGCAGCGGCGAAAAGAAGGCGATCCCGAGCACCGCGACGGCCAGGAACAGGACCAGCGCGACGATGATCCACAGCGCGGTGATCGACCAGTGGCCGGCGAAGACCATCGCCAGGCCGGTGATCAGCAGCACGGCGTAGGCCGGATTCGCGATCCGGTCGTCGAGGACCTTGATGCCCTTGAGCGCGAAGGTGGTGGTGGCTGGATCGCCCGCCGCGCGGACCGACCACACGCCGTACGTGATGTTCGACCCGACCGCGACGATCGCCGACGCGATGTGCAGGAACTTCAGGACGAGATAGAAGCTGAACATCAGCGGTCGAGCGCAACCGTCGCCAAGCCGACGGTGGTCCGCTTGCCGCTCTCGTCCTCGCCCCAAACCTCCAGCTCGACCTCGTTCCCTTCGACCTTGGTCACGCGGCCGCGGCACCGGTACGGGTGGCCGGGCATATCGACCCCCCGGTAGCTGACCTCGAACGACTTCAGCGTGCCCCGCTCGCCGAGCCAGTCGGTGACGAGCTGGCCCAGGAACGCGGCCTTCAGCAGCCCATGCAAGATCACGCCTGGAAGCGCCACGCTGCGCGCGAACTCCTGGTCGTAGTGGATCTCGTAGAAGTCGCCCTGCGCGCCGGCGTACTGAACGAGCTGGCGCGAGGTCGGGTGCTTGACGAGCTCCGGAAGCTCCTCACCGACGTGGACGGTCATCGCCGGATCATCGTCCCGCGCAGGCGCGCGACCAGCTCGCCGCGCTGGTTCTTGTACTCGGTCTCGAAGATGATGAAGAGCAGGTTGCCGGTCGAGCCCTCCTTCTCGTAGACGTCGGCGACGCGGCCGACCGCCGTGATCTCGTCGCCGATCCTGACCGGCGCGGCGTACTCGAAGCGGTTGCCTCCGTTCAGCCAGCCCTTCCCGTACTGCTCCGCCTCGCCGAGATGGATCGAGACCGGCGCCAACGCGACCAGGAAGGTCGGTGGCGCTTCGGTCCGCCACCGCGGATTGGTGTCGCCGATCGCCTCGGCGAAACGCCGGACGTGGCCGGCCTCGACGGGCGCCGTGACGGCCGGGCCGTCGACGCCGATGCGCGCCCGCAGCCTGTCGACGACCGAGGTCGTGGCGGTCATCGCCCGCGCGGGAGGCCGAGCACGCGCTCGGCGATGATGTTGCGCTGGATCTCGGACGACCCGGCGTAGATCGTCTCCGCCTGGGCCCACATCCAGCCGTACTGCCAGCGCCCGTCCTCGATGGCGTGCTCGGAGCCGGGCGCCAGGGCGCCGTGCATGCCCTCGACGCCGACCGCGGTCTCCTGCAAGCGCTTGTCCATCTCGCTCCAGTAGAGCTTCGTCACGCTGGCCTCCGGACCCGGCGCGTGGCCGTGCTGCGCGCGGGTGAGGTTGCGCAGGCCGATGAGGCGGAAGACGTGCGCCTCGATGCGCGCCTGCGCTATGCGCTGGCGCATGGTCGCGTCGGCGCCGGCGCCTCGGTCGCGTGCGAGCGCCGCGAGCTCGTCGACGGCGCGTTCGAAGCGCGCCGCCTGGGCTAGGCCGCCTCGCTCGAAGCCGAAGACCGTCATCGCGATCTTCCATCCGTCGCCGGGCGCTCCGACTAGGTCACGATCGTCGACCTCGGCGCCGGATAGGAAGACCTCGCAGAACTCGCCCCCGCCCGTCATCTGCTGGATCCGCCGGACTTCGACGCCGGGCTGATGCATGTCGACGAGGAAGAAGCCGATGCCGCGGTGAGGCTGCGCGTCGGGGTCGGTGCGGGCGAGAAGAAAGCTCTTGTCGGAGTAGTGGGCGCCGCTCGACCAGGTCTTCTGCCCGCTCAGCACCCACCCGCCGTCGCGCTTCTCGGCGCGCGTGCGCAGGCCCGCAAGGTCGCTGCCCGCGTCAGGCTCGCTGAAGCCCTGGCAGAAGATCAGGTCGCCGCTGAGGATCTTCTCGACGTAGGTCTCCTTCTGCCACTCGCTGCCGTGGGCGACGAGCGTGGGCGCGAGAAGCGTGACCCCGAGCCGGCCGAGGATGCCGGGCGCGCCCGCGCGCGCGAGCTCCTCCTGGTAGATCGCCTGCATGACGGGCGACGCGCCGCGACCGCCAACCTCCTTCGGCCATCCGAGCTTCAGCCAGCCGCCCTCGTGGAGCCGGCGCTGCCACTGGCGCTGGAGCTCGGTGTCCTCCTCGTCGCGGTATCCGCCTTTGGCTTCCTGGCGCCACTCAGGCGGCAGGTTCGCCTCGAGCCAGGTTCGGACCTCTTCCCGGAATGCTTCCTCCTCGGGCGTGTAGCCGAGATCCATTGGTTAGGAACCTAGCAAAGTTGGCAAACTGGAGGAGGATGGCTTCCGAGGTTCTCTGCGGGCGCTGCGGGGCGCTCCTCACCAACCCGAACGCGCCGTGCCCACGGTGCGGCTCACCCGCATCAGGTGCCTACTACGGCGGGGGGGGGGGGGCGGGAGAGAGCGCGGTGGTAGCGACCGACCTCACCGTTGTCCCAGGGCTCGGGAATTTCCGCCGTGTCCACAACGTGAAAGGGATCGCTTACATGGCGGGCGTGATGGGGCTTCAGTTCTTCGGCTTCGACCTGGACCTCAGCGTGATCGGCGCTGCGGTCGGTGTGCCGATGGAGCTTGGCGGTGGCGGCCTGTGGATCTTCAGCATCGTCGATGCCTACCGCACCGCCAAGTCCATGGAGAAGCTGGAAGGCTAGCTCGACGCCCTCCTGCGTCGGGTCGTCGTGGTCTTGCGCCGGCGTCCGTTGGCCGCCGCCGTCCTGCGCCGGCGGGTCGTCTTCTTGGCTCCGAGCGCCTTCTGGACCCGGCGGGAGATCGTGCGCAAGCCGCGCTCGACGCCCTTGCTTGCCTTGCTCGCGCCTGCCTTCTCCGTCAGCTTCGCGACCTGGCGCTGCAGCT
>CBJLKR010000232.1:0-3631 GCA_966423695.1 uncultured bacterium
CCTGCCTCGCTTGCGGCCCCTCCTCTCGCCGCCGTCCTCTCTGCTCCGTCCCTTCCGCCCCCTCCCCCCCCATCGCCGGCGGTCCTCGAGCTTGAAGTACTGGGCGACGTCCTCGATCGACACCTGCGGGTCGTCCCACATCCGCGTGGCGTCGGCGAGCCGCTCACGCAGGTTGGTCAGGCGCTCGCCCGCGTCGTCGGCCGCGAGGCGCTTCTGGAACTGGCCGAACGAGCGCTGCATGAGCGCCTCGGCCTCCGCCGGCGTGTAGACGCGCAGCAGGTTGAGCGCCATGTTGTAGCTGGGAAGGAACTTGGACTCCACGACCAGGGTCGGCCCCATCGCGACCTCGTAGATCGTGCCGACCTCCACGTCGGCCTCTTTGAGGATCACGCCGTGGCCGATGACGTCGATGCCCCGGCGGCCGGCCCGCCCCATCAGCTGCGTCAGCTCGCCCGTGGTCAGGGTCGAGAAGTTGACGCCGTCGAACTTGGTGAAGGACGAGACCACGACGCCCCGCGCCGGCATGTTGATGCCGAGCGAAAGCGTCTCGGTCGCGAAGACGACCTTGATGAGGCCGCGCTGGAAGAGCTCCTCGACCATCTCCTTGTGGTAGGGCAGGAGGCCGGCGTGGTGCTCGGCGAGGCCGCGGCGCAGGAGGCGCGAGTCGACCATGCGCCGGAACAGCGACTCCTCGTCCGCGTCCTTCAGGCCCTGCAGCCGCTCCGCCGCGACGCGGTCGATAGCCTCCTTCTCCGCCGGGCTCGTCAGGTCGAGCTCGTGGTAGGCGCAGCGCTGCAGCGCCTCCCGGCAGCCGCGCCTGGAGAAGATGAAGTAGATCGCCGGCAGCATCTCCTGGCCGCGCAGCTGCTCGACCACGTGCAGCAGGTCGTTGGAGGGCAGGCCGCGGTAGCCGCCGATGCGGTATGACGCCTCCTCGTCCTGCGCAGCGCGACCCCAGGTCCGCTGGTCGATGCCGCCGTCGGGTTTGAACAGCGGGTACAGCCGGTTGTTGACGGCGATCCACATCTTCAGCTCGACGGGGCGCACGTCCTGGAAGACGGTTTCCATGCCACCGCGGTTCTCCGCCATCCACTCGGCGATCTCCCGGTAGTTGCCGATCGTGGCCGACAGGCCGACCAGCTTGATCGTCCGCGGCGCCTGGATGACGATCTCCTCCCACACCGATCCGCGCGGGAAGTCGTCGATGTAGTGGACCTCGTCGAGGACGACATAGCGCACAAGGTCGAGCCGGGCCGGGTCCTCGTAGATCAGGTTGCGCAGGATCTCGGTGGTCATGACGACGACCGGGGCGTCGTCGTTGACGGTGTTCTCGCCGGTCACGAGGCCGACCGTCGACTCGCCGTAGGCGCGCACGAAGTCGTGGTACTTCTGGTTGCTCAGCGCCTTCAGCGGCGTCGTGTACAGCACCTTGGCGCCGTCGCGCAGGGCGCGGAAGATCGCGTACTCGGCGACGATGGTCTTGCCGCTCGAGGTCGGGGCGCTGACGAGCACGCCACCCGCGCCGCGGTCGAGCTTCTCGATCGCCTCGCGCTGGAACGGGTCGAGGCGGAAAGGGAGCGTGGCCTCGAACTCGTCGACCAGGGACGGCTGCGGCTCGACCGCGGCGTTCACAGCGGCATGAGCTCGGTGGAAACGTCGGTCACCTGGGCTCCGTCGGCGTGGGCCTCGACGAATGACAGCGCCGCGGCCAGGACTCGGTCCGCCTGGCGGCGGTCGCCGCTGACCGTGACGATCGCCAGCTCGGCGAGCTGCCAGCGGTCCAGCTCCCCGACCTCGGCCGCCGCGACCTTCAGCTCCTGGCGCAGCCTGCGCAGCAGCCCGCTGACGACCTGCCGCTTGGATTTCAGCGATCCGGACTCCGGCAGGTGGAGCACGACACGGCCGACGCCGACGGTCAATCCGGCGGACACCACGATTCCTTCTTTGACGAAGTCACACAAATCTTCATAATCATCGCCGGGGAACTTGCGGCGCCCGGATGGCCCATGTCGGGACGCAGGGCGAATCTACGGGAGGCAAGAGATGAGCCGAGACGAGGATACCGAGGCCGGTTTTGAGCAGTTCGAGCGGTTCTTAAGAGAGTGGTCCCGTAGGGACTTCCTGAAGCGGGCGGGCGGGGCGGCCGCCTACATGACCTTCCTCGCGGGAGGGGTGGAGTTCCTGGAGGCCTGCGCCGGCGGCGGCACGGGCACCCAGAGCGCGACCCCGAAGAAGGGAGGTCACGTCGTCGAGGGCAACTTCTCGGACGTGCGCACCTTCAACTCCATGCTCTCGAGCGACACCGCCTCGAACCAGGTGATCGGCCTCATGTTCGACGGCCTGCTCAACTCCAAGGCGACCGGCGAACTGGTCCCGGCCCTGGCGTCGGATATGCCGAAAGTTTCGTCCGACGGCATGACGTACACGTTCAAGCTGCGCAGCGGCCTCAAGTGGTCGGACGGCAAGCCGATCACATCCGAAGACGTCAAGTTCACCTACTCGCTCGCCCAGGACCCGGCGTACAAGGACGTCGCGTCGCCACGACGCGGCGACCTCTCCAAGTACATCAAGTCGATCGACACGCCAGACCCGCAGACCGTCGTGTTCACCATGACGCAGGTCTTCGCCCCGTTCCTCGCCAGCCACGGCCAGTACGGCATCCTCCCCAAGCACGTGTTGGGCACGCTGGACGCCAAGGCGATCAACACCGCGGACTTCAACACCGCCCCGTCCGTGTCCAACGGAGCGTTCAAGTTCGTCAAGTGGGACAAGGGCGCGCAGGTCACTCTCGAGCGCAACGACAACTACTGGGCGGGCGCGCCGTACCTCGACCAGTGGATCTACAAGGTTCTGCCCGACTCGGTGGCGGTCACGAACCAGCTCAAGACGGGCGAGATCGACATCGGGCCGGTCGACCCGGGCCAGGCCGAATCCCTGAAGGGCGTCGACAGCGTGACCATGACCGAGTTCCCGGTCGCGATCTTCACCTTCTACGCCTACCAGCTCGACCCGAGCAAGCCGGCGGGGCCGCTGTTCCAGGACAAGGCCGTCCGCCAGGCGCTGGTCTACGCGCTCGACCGCCAGTCGATGGTCAACGCCATCTTCTTCAACCACGGCGTCGTCGCGGACTCGGTCGAACCGCCGATCTCGTGGGCGCACGTCAAGCCGAAGACGATCTACAACTTCGACAAGAACAAGGCCAACTCGCTGCTCGACGGCGCCGGCTGGGCCAAGGGCTCCGACGGCACCCGCGCCAAGAACGGGATGAAGCTCAAGTTCACGATGATCACGAACGCTGGCAACAAGCAGCGCGAGAGCTGCCTCACCTACATGCAGCAGGCGTGGAGCGCCATCGGTGTCGAGGCGACGCCGTCGCTGATCCAGTTCCCGCAGCTGGTCAGCCAGATCGTCGACATCCGCACGTTCGATATGTTCCTGGTCGGCTTCAGCTGGAGCCAGGACCCGGACGAGGCGCCGCTCTTCCACTCCCGCAACACCGCCCACGGCGGCTTCAACGGCGCGTTCTTCAAGAACGACCAGGTCGACCAGCTCCTCGACCAGGCGCTGACGACCCTCGACCAGAACAAGCGCAAGCAGCTGTACGCGCAGTTCCAGGACATCATGGCCGAGG
>CBJLKR010000233.1:0-3592 GCA_966423695.1 uncultured bacterium
TGCTGGCGACGGCTGACGGCGGCCGGACGTGGCGGGTGGTCAACTCGAGCATGGCGGCGCCCGTGGACTTCAGCGGCGTCAGCCTCACGTTCTTCTCCACGTCTCAGGGGTTCTGGGCGACCGGAACCGCGCTGTACCGCACGACCGACGGCGGCGCCCACTGGACAAAGATCGGATGAGCGTCACCCGCATCTGAGTTCTGATAAGGTTTGCGCTCCGGCCTCGCCATAGGGAGCGGGGCGGATAGAGGAAACAAGAAGAGATGAGAGACTGCACTCCCTCACGCGACGACGCGCGGGCCCTCGCCGCGAGCTATGGCCTCATCCCGGTGTACCGCGAGGTCCTGGCCGATCTGCTGACCCCCGTCCGGGCGTACTCGCTCCTCTGCCCGCCCGGCGAGCCCGGCTTCCTCCTCGAGAGCGTCGAGGGCGGCGAGCGCCTCGCCCGCTACTCCTTCATCGGGTTCCAGCCGCGGCCGCTCGACCTTGGCCACGGCAACCCGCTCGAGGCGCTGGCGTCGGTCGCGGGCGAGGAGACGGCGCCCGTCAAAGGCGTGCCGCGGTTCCACGGCGGCGCCGTCGGCTACCTCGGCTACGAGACCGCGCGGCACTTCGAGAAGCTTCCCGTCGCGAAAGGCGCAGCGCCCCCGATGCCCGAGAGCGCATTTCTGCGGGCCGAGGATCTCGCGGTGTTCGACCACGTGACTCGGCGGCTGCAGCTGCTCACCATCCACCGCCCCGACCGCGAGGACTACGGCGATGCGGTGGCCCGCATCGACGCCATGGAGCGCCGGCTTGCGGGCGACCTGATGCCGGCCCGGCCGGCGGGCCTGGACGGCGCGCCGTGGGAGCCGAACGTGACGAAGGGCCAGTTCTTCGCCATGGTCGACGCGGCGCGCGAGTACATCACCGGCGGTGACGCCTTCCAGATCGTCCCCTCTCAGCGCTTTCGCAAGCGGCTGGCGGCGAGCCCGTTCGACGTCTACCGATGCCTGCGCGCGATCAACCCGTCGCCTTACATGTTCTTCCTCGCGCTGGGCGGCGACCGCCACGTCGTCGGCACCTCGCCCGAGAAGCTCGTGCAGGTCGAGGGCCGGCGCGTCGAAACGCGGCCGCTGGCCGGCACGAGACGGCGCGGCGCGGACCCGGCCGAGGACAAACGCCTCGAGAAGGAGCTGCTCGGCGACCTCAAGGAGCGCGCGGAGCACGTGATGCTCGTCGACCTCGGGCGCAATGACGTCGGTCGCGTCGCCCGCCCGGGGACGGTCCAGGTCGACAAGCTCATGGAGATCGAGCGCTACTCCCATGTGATGCACATCTCGTCGACCGTGAGCGGGCAGCTGCGCGAGGGCAGGACTTCGCTGGACGCGCTGCGGGCGGCGTTTCCTGCCGGGACAGTCTCCGGCGCCCCGAAGATTCGCGCCATGGAGGTCATCGCCGAGCTCGAGCCGGACCAGCGAGGCGTCTACGCGGGATCGTTGGGCTACGTGAGCTTCGGCGGCAATCTCGACATGGCAATCACGCTGCGGACGGTCGTTGCGACCGAGGGCCACGCGTACGTGCAGGCGGGGTGCGGCGTCGTCGCCGACTCGCGGCCCGAGCGCGAGTACGAGGAGACCTTCGAGAAGGCGGGCGCGATGTTCAAGGCGATCGAGATGGCGGAGGGCATGTGAACGCCATGAACCGCCAGGTGCTAATCGCGATGATCGACAACTACGACTCGTTCACCTACAACCTCGTCCAGTACATGGCCGAGCTCGGCGCAGAGCCGCAGGTGTTTCGGAACGACGAGGTCACCGTCGACGAGCTGGCGAAGTTCGACGGCATCGTCATCTCACCTGGGCCCGGCACGCCCGACGACGCCGGCGTATCGAACGATGCGGTCCGGGAGCTCAGCGGCAAGGTGGCGATTCTCGGCGTGTGCCTTGGCCACCAGTGCATCGGCCAAGTCTTCGGGGCCGAGGTCGTGCGCAACGAACCCGCCCACGGCAAGACTTCGTGGATCCACCACGACAACAGCGGTGTGCTCGCCGGCATGAGCGAGCCGTTCGAGGCGACGCGCTATCACTCGCTGATCGTCAAGCGCTCGAGCGTCCCGCCCGACCTGGTCGTCACGGCATGGACGCACGACGGCATCGTCATGGGACTGCGTCACGCCAAGCATCCGACGTATGGCGTCCAGTTCCATCCCGAATCGGTGCTGACGAAGGAAGGCAAGAAGGTGCTGGGCAATTTCGTCCGCCGTGCGGCGAAGGTGTACGCCTGAGGTGATCGACGCCATCGCGAAGCTGGTGCGCTGCGAGAACCTCACCGAGGACGAGGCAGCCGAGGCTTTCGACGTGATCATGCGCGGCGACGCGACGCCGGCTCAGATCGCCGGCTTCATGGTCGCGCTACGGATGAAGGGCGAGACGGCCGAGGAGCTGACGGGCTTTGCGCGCACGGCGCGCGCGGTGGCGACGCCGATCGAGGTCGACGGCGCGCTCCTCGACACCTGCGGCACGGGTGGCGACGGGCTGGCGACGTTCAACATCTCGACCCTGTCCGCCATCGTCGCCGCGGCATGCGGTGCCCGCGTCGCCAAGCATGGCAACCGTGCCGCGTCGTCGCTGTGCGGCTCAGCCGACGTCCTCGAGAAGCTCGGCGTGAAGATCGACCTGCAGCCGGAAGGCGTGGCGCGGTGCATCGAGGAGGCGGGCATCGGTTTTCTCTTCGCGCCGGTGTTCCACCCGTCGTTCCGCTACGCCGGCGTGCCCCGCAAGGAGCTGGCGATCCGCAGCGTGTTCAACATCCTCGGTCCCCTGTGCAACCCGGCCGGCGCGCGGTATCAGGCCCTGGGCGTCGCGGACGCCAAGCTCGCCGGCAAGATGGCCGACGTGCTCATCCGCCTCGGCGTCGAGCGGGCGATCGTGTTCCATGCCTCCGACGGGATGGACGAGCTGTCGATGGCCTCGCCGTCGTTCGTGATCGAGATCGATGGCCGGCGCAAGGAATATGAGCTCGATCCCGTCGAGCTCGGCCTGCGCCGCGCTCCGCTCGAGACGATGCGCGGAGGCGGTCCGGATGACAACGCCAGGATCGCGCGCCAGGTCCTCGACGGCGCCGCCGGCCCGAGGCGCGAGGTCGTGCTGCTCAACGCCGCCGCTGCGCTGCGCGCCGCCGGCCTGGCGGGCAACTGGAAGGATGGCCTCGGGCTCGCGGCCGAGGCGATCGACTCCGGTCGGGCCGGGCAGACTCTGGAGCGGTGGGCGAAAGTCTCGACCTCTTAGGCCGGTTGGTGCTCGAAGCGCGGCAGGACCTCCAGCGCCGCCGCTACCTCATGGACTCCGATCGCTTCGAGCAGGCGGTCGCCGCGTACTCCCCGAAGGACTTCGTCGCCGCCCTGCGGCGTCCGCAGCTGGCGGTCATCGCCGAGATGAAACAGCGCACACCGAGCATGGGTGTGCTGCGCGACGACTACAGCCCCGCCGATCTCGCCCACGCCTACGCCGCCGGTGGCGCGGCGGCGATCTCGGTCCTGACGCACATGGCCGGTTTCGGCGGCCGGGTCGAGCACGTGCGGGCGGCGCGCGCGGCAACCGACCTCCCGATCC
>CBJLKR010000234.1:0-3550 GCA_966423695.1 uncultured bacterium
CGGCGCGCTCGCCATCATGCCGACCGGCGGCACGATCTTCGGCATGAGCGTGCCCGCGCAGCAGGTCGTCGATCAGATCGCGGCGATCATCGGCCAGAACCCGTCGAGCGTGAACCCGGGATTCCAGGTCGACCGGCTCTTCACCTGCAGCTCGGTGATGATGGTCGACGGCCGCACCACGGGCGGGTGAGCTAGCGGCGGAGAAGCCTCCGGATCGTGTGCTTCGGTCCGGACCCGTTGGAGTCGGCGGCGCCGTTCGGCGACGTGATCGCCGCCTCCAGGCGGTCGAGCAGCTCACCCGCGGTCGCCGGCCGGCGAGAGGCGTCGCGGTCCATCGCCTGCTGGAGGACGGCGGCGAACGACGCCGGCAGATCAGGCGCAACCTCGCGCACGTTGGGCGGAGGCTCGTACAGCCGGCGGCTCAGGGTTTCGATCCAGCTCTTGGACGAAAAAGGCCGGCGGCCGGTGGTCGCCTCGAAGATCACGGCCGCGAGCGAGTACACGTCGGCGCGTCCGTCGACCTCGTGGCCGACGAGGCGCTCGGGCGCGACGTAGTCCGGCGCGACGGGTCCGGTCGCTCCGGGTCCCGAGTTGAACGACGCGACTGCGCCGAGGCCGAAACCGGTCAGCAGGGTGCGGCCGTCGTCCGCGAGAAGGATGTTGGCCGGCTTGATGTCGCGGTGGACGGTGGCGCGCGAGTGCGCGTAGTCGAGTGCCGCGGCGATGGGCCGCAGCAGGTCGATGATCCCCAGCGGCTCGTACCGCTGGCCGTCGGCGAGCAAGGTGTCGAACGTGGTGCCGGGGACCAGCTCGGTGACGAGGTAGGGCGATTCGCCCTCGTATGCCAGCTCGTACAGCTTTGGAATCGCCTCGTGCTCGAGCGCGGTGTACGAGCGCAGCTCGAGGAGGAAGCGGCGCGAGAAGCTGACGTCGCGCGCGACGCCGGTGCCGATCGTGCGCAGGGCCACGCGGCGATGGAGGCGCGGGTGCTCGGCCTCGTACACCGAGCCGAGGCTGTCGGTGTCGATCTCCCGCAGCAGGCGGTACCCGCCTACGTTCCGGTGGCCGTTGCTTTCCCCGCGTGCCTTGGACGATCCGTTGGGGTGGGGAGCTTCCTGTCCCACGAAACCTGAACTTTAGGCCACCGGGCCGGGGATTCGCCCTATCGTTGGACTGCGTCGGCGTGGCGGAATGGCAGACGCGCCAGCCTTAGGAGCTGGTGCCCGAAAGGGCGTGGAGGTTCAAATCCTCTCGCCGACACCACCCGTCCTCGTGAAGTTCTCGATCTCCAGCGGCTCGACGTCGTCCGCAAGCTCGAAGCCGAAGATCCGGGAGTAGAAGTAGATCTCGGCCTCCATGGCGCGCCGAATGGTCGACTCGCGGCGCCAGCCGTGCTGCTCGCCTTCGAACGCAAGGTAGGCGAAGGGCAGCCTCTTGGCCCGGCACACCGCGACGAAAGTCTCCGCCTGGCTGGGCGGAACGATCTTGTCCTCGAGCCCCTGGAGCAGCAGGACGGGGCACGCCAGGTTGTCGGCGAAGTGGATCGCCGAGCGGTCGTGATACAGCTCGCGACGCTCCGGATACGGCCCGATGCACCAGTCGTCGTACCGCGACTCGAACTTGTGCGTCGAGCCGTCGAACAGCTCGAGGTCGCCAATTCCGTAATGGCTCGCGCCCGCGTTGAAGAAATCGCGCTTGGTCAGGGACAGGAGCACGGTGAACCCGCCGGCAGACCCGCCCGTGATGGAGACGCGTTGCGGGTCGGCCAACCCCTGCTCGACGAGATAGCGCGCCGCGTTGATGGAGTCGTCGACGTCGACGACACCCCCCCGGCCCTTCAGCCGCTTCCGGTAAGCGCGCCCGTATCCGGCCGACCCGCCGTAGTCGACGTCGACGAACGCTAGGCCGCGGCTGGTCCAGTACTGGAACTCGAACGGGTACGTCGGTCCGGCGCTGCCGGTCGGACCGCCATGCACATGGACGACGAGGGGCGGCTTCTCGTCCGCGGGCGCCTCGAAGTCCTGGTTGTGGGGCGGGTAGTAGAAAGCGTGCGCCGTCCTTCCGTGCTCGGTCGGGAACTCGATGTGGCGCGGCACGCTGAAGTAGCCCGGCTCGATGTGCGTCGTGTTCGACGTCTTGACGACCTCCTGCGCGTGCGTGTCCAGGTCGACCAGCAGCACGCGGTCCGCCAGTGTCGTCGAGCTTGCGTACACCGCCGCCTTTCCGTTCGCCACCTGGACGTTGTGCAGCGTCGTGTACAGCAGCTCGACCTGTTCTATGCTGCCGGCCTCGAGGTCCAGGCGGCCGAGCCTGGCCCCGGCCGGCTCCCGGAACACGCACACGATCTCATCCGGGCCGTTGAAGTCGTAGGACCGCTGGCCGAAGACCCACTGCGGCCCGCCGAACTCCGCGGCACGCGGGGCGACCGGTTCGTCGCCCTCGCCGCGAGCGCGGTAGAGGTTCCACCATCCGCTTCGATCGGAGACGAAGTACAGCTCTCCAGTGGGCGACCACTCGGGCTGCAGCGTCGACTCGTCGGCGCCTCCCGCCACCTTTCGCTGCGAGGTGACGCGCCCGCCGGCATCGAGCTCCGCGACCCAGATCTCGCTCGAGTCCCAGGGCATGTGCGGGTGGTTCCATGTCTGCCAGGCGAGCCTGGTGCCGTCGGGGCTGAGCTTGGGCGAGGAGTAGAAGTCGTTGCCCGACGCCAGGGTGACGGCCTCGGCTCTCCCGTCGACATCGACGGCGACGATGGTGTTCACCGCCTCGCGGGCGCCGGTCGTGTGGTCCTCGCGAACCGCGATGACGCGGCCGCGCCGAGTGTCGACCAGCATATCGGCGTGGCGGATATCGGCCTCCGGCGTGATCGCCCGAGGCGCGCCACCGCCATCCTGCCGGTACAGGCGCTGATCGGCGTAGTTCGTGAAGACCACGGTTCCTTCACTGACGGCGTAGTGACCGCCCCCGTACTCGTGCACGCGTGAGCGCGCGTTGAAGCCATGTGGAGTGACGTCGACGATGGCGCCGGCCGCGTCCCGCTTGCAAACGACGATGCGGCCGCCTTCGTATGGACGCAGCTCCGACCAGTAGAGGTCCGGGCCGTCCCAGCGGATCATCTGGTTGCGCATGTGGACCACGCCCTTGAGCAGGACGTCGGGGGTTATGGGCGACGACCAGGACCCGTACGGCGAGGTCCTGCGCGCGCGCATCAGGGCCGGCGGACGATCAAAGCGTCGCCCTGGCCGCCGCCGCCGCACAGGGCGGCCGCGCCTGTGCGCAGCCCGCGGCGCTTGAGCTCCATCGCCACGGTGAGCACCAGGCGCGCCCCGCTCGCGCCGATCGGGTGGCCCAGCGCCACCGCGCCGCCGTTGACGTTCACGCGCTCCTCGTCGAGCTCGAGCATGCGCGTCGCATTGAGCGCGACCGCGGCGAAGGCCTCGTTGATCTCGACCAGGTCGAGGTCGCCGAGCTCGATGCCGGCCTTCTTGGCGGCGTGGCTGAGGACCACCGCGGGCACGGTGTGCAACCGGGCGTAGCGGTCGGCGCTCAC
>CBJLKR010000235.1:0-3544 GCA_966423695.1 uncultured bacterium
CCTGCGCGAGCGCTTCGAGAAGGTACAGGTGGACGACTCGAGCCGGACCTTCAACACCGAGATCGTCGCCGCGCTCGAGCTGGACTTCATGCTCGAGGTCGCGTCGACGATAGCCTTCTCCGCGCTGGCGCGCGAGGAGTCACGCGGCGCCCACGCGCGGGTCGACTTCCCGGACCGGGATGACGGCCGCTTCCTCAAGCACACCGTTGCCTTCCACACCAACGCCCTCGCGCCGCGGCTCGACTACCGCGACGTGACCATCACCACGTTCAAGCCGCAGGCGAGGACCTACTAATGGCCGAGAAGACGATCACCATTCGCGCCACCCGCTTCGACCCCGAGAAGGACGAGCGGCCGCGGCTGCAGTCCTACGAGATCCCGTTCTACGACGACAGCATGGTCGTGCTCGACGCGCTCAACCACAGCAAGGCTCACGTCGACGGCAGCCTCAGCTACCGCTGGTCGTGCCGGATGGGCATCTGCGGAAGCTGCGGGATGATGGTCAACGGCACGCCCAAGCTCACGTGCAACGCTTTCCTGCGCGACTACTGGCCGCGGCCGGTCGTGGTCGAGCCGCTGAACAACTTCCCGATCATCCGCGACCTCGTCATCGACATGGACGACTTCATGCACAAGCTGAAGTCGGTCAAGCCCTGGATCATCCGCAAGCAGGAGATCCCGCTCGGCGCCCGCGAGCACCGCCAGACGACCGATCAGATCGACGAGTTCCGTCAGTTCAGCCAGTGCATCAACTGCATGCTCTGTTACGCCGCGTGCCCCGTCTACGGTCTCAACAACGAATTTCTTGGCCCGGCGGCGACCGCGCTCGCCCGCCGCTACAACCTCGACTCGCGCGACGAAGGTTTGAAGGAGAGGCTGCCGGTGATCGCCGACTCGGAGGGCATCTGGGAGTGCAGCTTCGTCGGCGAGTGCTCGGTCGTGTGCCCCAAGGGCGTCGACCCGGCGAAGGCGATCCAGCAGACCAAGCTCGACACGACGATGCGGTTCGTCCTGCCCTACGGCAACCGCGATTGAGCAGCGAAGCGCACGCCGCTCCGCGCCCTTACGCGTGGCGCATGCGCGCCGGCTGGTGGATGCGCAGGGGCCGCTACTTCTGGTACGTCGTCCGCGAGTTCACGTCCCTGCCGCTCGCGATCTGGCTCCTCTGGCTGCTGCTCGACATCAGCCAGAAGCGCCTCGTGGGCGCGCCGGCGTTCCTGGTCTTCAGCGTGGTCTGCCTCCCGTTCGCTCTGTACCACTCGATCACGTTCCTCAGCCTCGCCGGCTCGATCATCCATCTGCGCATGCTCGGCCGGCCTGTTTCGTCGCGGCTCATCGTCCTGTCCCAGTTCGCCCTGTGGTTTGCGGCGACCTTCGTGCTCGCCTTTCTGCTGGTATGGCTGAGCAAGTAGTCGAGCGCGCCCACAGGCCCGCGCTCATGCACCTTTTCTGGTGGTTCATGTTCGCCCAGGGCGGCGTCATCGCCGCGATCCTGCTGCCGGTCCACATGGTGCTGCAGGGAATCCTTGGGCCCCTCGGCATCGTCAAGGTGGTCACCCCGGACAACACGACGATCCTCAGCAACCCCATCGTCAAGCTGTACCTGCTCGTCCTCATCGCCGTGCCGTTCTTTCACTTCGCCCACCGCCTGCGCTATCTGCTGGTCGACCTCGGCGTCCCGGCGGCCAGGACGGTGCCGGCGCAGGTGGTGTTCTACGGCGGCGCGATCCTCGTCACCCTGGTCACGATCTACGTGCTGCTGACGACGGCTCCGATCTCCCTGGGCTAGCCCGGTGTTCTCGGTCGAGGTCGTCCAAGCCCACGAGCTGGGCAACGCGAGCTTCTTCGTCGCGACCGACCGGCAGGCGTTCGTCATCGACCCGGTGCGCGACATCGAGCGCTATCTCGAGCTCGCGCACGACCACGGCGTCACGATCACGCACGCGCTCGACACCCACCTCCACAACGACTTCGTCTCGGGCGCGCGGGAGCTGGCGGCGGAGGCCGGCTGCGCCATCACGCCCGTCGACTCAGGGCGCGAATTGACCGTCGGAGAGATCAGCCTCAAGGCGCTGCACACGCCCGGCCACACGCCGGATCACAAGTCGTACCTGCTCAGCGAGCAGGGCAGGCCCCGAGCCCTGTTTTCCGGCGGCGCGGTCATGCTGGGCGCGATCGCCCGCACCGACCTGTTCGGACCGCACCTCGCCGTTCACCTCGCGCTCGAGGCCATGAGCACGCTGCAGGTGCGCCTGCGCGGGCTGCCGGACGACGTCGCCGTGTACGCGACGCACGGCAGCGGGTCGTTCTGCGGCACGGGCGGGCGCAGCGGTCACGAGACGACCCTCGGCGCGGAGCGGCGGTTCAACGATTACTTCCGCACGACCGAGGTGATGCCCTTCCTCGCTCGCGTGCTGAACCAGCCCCGCTACCCCGCGTACTACCGCGATATGGCCGCGATCAACAGGGGAGGGGCGCTGCTGCTCGGCGCGTCGCTGCCCGCGCTCACGTCCCTCAGCGCCGACGAGGTCGCTTCCATGATGGACGCCGGCGCCGCCGTGGTCGACGTCCGGCCCGGTCGCGAGTACGACCGCGGCCACATCCCGGGCAGCTACAGCGTCGGCATCGACGGCCCGGTCAGCGCATGGGTCGGGTGGCTCATCGCCCGCGGGCGGCCGATAGTGCTCGCCGGCGGCTCGGCGGCGCAGCATCGCGAGGCGCAGCGCCAGCTGCTGCGCATCGGCTTCGACACCATCGCCGGCCAGCTCGACGGCGGCGTGGCCGCGTGGCAGGCCGGCGGCCGTGAGCTTTCGACCTTCGAGACCGTCGACGTCGAGGACATGGCGCAGTGGGTGCTCAGCGCCGAGCCCATGACGGTCGTCGACACGCGTGACGAGCACGAGTGGGCGGGCGGGCATGTGCCGGGCGCGCTGCACATGTACGTCCCGGACGTGCCCGCGCGGGCGCACGAGATCCCGCACGACGCGCCGGTCGCCGTGCACTGCGCGTCGGGCTACCGGGCGGGCATCGCCGCGAGCCTGCTCGAGCAGGCGGGGGTGAGGCGGATCATCCACGTCAACGGCGAGTACTCGGACTGGGACCGCCTTCACCTGGCCGAATCGAGACCGTGAAATCCCAATTTCCCATCCCGGCCGTGACGATCTAGACTCCCCCTCGACAGACGGCGGTTCTTTGTGCGGAGGTCTGGGGATGGGGAAGAGGCTCTTCGTTTCGTTCGTCGTCGCGGCGTTCGCGGTGGCCATGGCGCCGATCACCGCCGCGGCGTCGGTGAACACGCTCACCGGCACGCTGCCCGACGGCGCGACCTACCTGATCCAGGTGCCGGGAAACTGGAACCACACACTTCTGCTGTACAGCCACGGGTACGTGACGCCGAGCGCGGCGAACCCGGCGCGCGACGTGGGTGATCCCGCGACGGGCGCCTTCCTGCTCAGCGAGGGCTACGCCCTCGCGGGGTCGTCGTACGCGACGAAAGGGTGGGCGCTGGAGCAGGCGATCCCAGACCAGATCGCCACGCTCGACA
>CBJLKR010000236.1:0-3510 GCA_966423695.1 uncultured bacterium
CAGGTCGGAGTGGCACACGCCCGCGGCCGTGACCTTGACGAGGACCTGGCCGGGAGCGGGCTCGGGCACCGGGATCTCCTGGTATTCCGGTGGCTTCCCCCACGCGACGAATCGAAAAGCCTTCATATCTGTACCTCCTGCGAGGAGGTTCGCGACGATCGACCAGTCGTTCCAGGGCCGATCGTCACCCGCCGCGAAGGCCGGCGGTCATTCGACCTGGATGACGGCGCGCCCGCCATCCGACGCCTCCCAGGTCCGGTGCCGGCCGTCTAGCATCTCCGATCGATGCCGAGCTCGATCTGGACCGGGTCGCTCTCCTTCGGCCTGGTCGTGATTCCCGTCCGCCTGTACCCCGCTGTACGCAAGAAGGCCGTCCGGTTCAACGAGCTCGACCGGCAGGGGCGCCGGGTGCGGCATATCCGCGTGCCGGACCTCGAGCCGGCTCTGGACATGGAGCCGCCGGCTCCTTTCGAGCGCCCGCGCCTCTCCCCGAGGCCGCCCGTGCCGGAGGCTGGGGAGGAGATCGCGTACCACGAGATCCGCAAGGGCTTCGAGGTCGCGCCGGGGCAGTACGTCAGTCTCTCCCGCGACGAGGTCGCCGCGCTCGCCCCGGAAAAGAGCCGCGTCATCGAAGTCGAGCAGTTCGTCGGCGCCGAAGAGGTCGACCCGGTCTACTTCGAGTCGCGCTATTACGTCGCGCCTGACCGCGAGGCGTACAAGTCCTTTCGCCTCCTCAACGACGCGATGAGCGAATCGCGACGCATGGCGATCGCGTGGATCACGATCCGCTCGCGCCGCTACCTCAGCGCCATCCGGCCCCACGGCGAGGTGATGCTGCTCACCACGATGGTTTACGCCGACGAGGTCGTGCCGGCGGAGTTCCGGGTGGCGGCCACCGACGCGAAGCCAACGGAGAGCGAGCTGAAGATGGCGCGCACGCTCGTCGATATGCTCACCTCGCCGTTCAACGCGCAGAACTTCACCGACGAGCACCGTGCCCGCGTCCTGAATGCAATCGCGCAGCGCGCGCCAAACGAGGCGCCGGCGCCGCAGCCGAGCCCGACCAACGTCATGGACCTCATGAAGGCACTCGAGGCGAGCGTCAAGGCGGCCAAGGCGCGCCAGAGAGAGACGAGACAGGACACGGCCCAGCCAAAGCGCCGGCGGGCACGCGGGTAGCCTCGAGGTTCGCGATCGGTTGCTGAAGTGCCGTCACGTGACGGTCGAGGCGGGGGGCCGAACGCCCCTATCGCGTCATCCGGCCAGTTTCCTGGCGCGGCCGGCGATCCGTCTCACGGACGCTTCGATCAGCGGGGCGCCGGTCGGTCAGCCTCGGCTTGAGCGGCGACGTCCGGTGCGGTCACGCCACGAGCGAGGCCGCCGGCCGTTCGACGTGGACCCCTGTCGGGTCGGTTTGCCGCCCAACGAAGGAGACCCCTGGACCGCGTCTTCCAGGTAGAGCCAATCTCCATTGGTCGCCAGCGCCGTCGCGTCGATACGCCGGAGGGCGATGGCCCCCTGCCGGCGCAGCTTTGCCCACTTCTCGCCGTCGTCGGCCGTGACGAAGGTCAGCGCCCGACCCGTCTTTCCGTTCCGGGCGGTGCGACCGATCCGGTGGGTCAACGCCTCTGGGCTGTCCGGCAGCTCGTAGTTGACGACCAGGCCCACGTGGCTCATGTCCAGACCGCGCGCCGCGAGGTTGGTCGCCACGAGCACGTCCGCGCGCTGCCTGCGAAACGATTCCATCACGTGGTCACGAGCCGACTGGGCCATGTTGCCCTGCAGCTCGACTGACTTGTGGCCGAGGCGCAGCAGGTCGCGGTTCAACTTGCGCACGCCATGCTTCGTGCGGCCAAACACGATCGCACCGCGATGTTGATGCAGGATCTGGCTGAGCACTCTCAACTTGACTCCGGCGTCCGTGTGGACGAGGCCGTGCTCCAGCAGAGAGGCTTCGTCGCCCACGACCTTGATGCGCAGAGGGTCCTGCAGATGCCTCGAGATCATCCTCGACACCCAGTCGGGCATGGTCGCCGAGGCGAGCACCGTTTGCGGCGCATAGGTCAACGCAAGGATCCGCTCGATGTCGGGCGCGAAGCCGGCGTCGAGCATCTGGTCGGCCTCGTCCAGCACGAGGTACTCGACGCGGGGCAGCGAAACGAGCTTTCGCTTCGTCATGTCGAGAATGCGCCCAGGCGTGCCGATGACCACGTCGACGCCCTGTTTCAGGGCCAGGATCTGCTCGCGATAGCCGACGCCGCCGTAAAGCAGCGCGCCGCGGAGTCCTGAATCCAGGGATTTGAAGACCGCCTCGACCTGGATGGCCAGCTCACGGGTGGGCGTCACGATGAGACCGCGAGGGCCAGGGCGGCCCGGCTTGATCCGCTCCACGAGCGGGATGAGGTATGCGATCGTCTTGCCGCTTCCCGTCGGCGATTGCATGACTATGTCGCGACCGCCGAGAAGGGGTGGGATCGACTCCAGCTGAACTTGATTAGGGGTATGGATGTCTTGCCGGCCGAGCGCGGTCAAAACGCGCGCGCTTACGCCGGCTTCGGCGAATGTCTCCAACGAAGCTCCAGGGTGCCTCTCTCTTTCTTCTTATTTGCCGGAGCTACAGGACTCTGTGTCTTGACAGGAAGAGAGGACCCGAGCGGGCGACGCATCACGCGTCAGGGCAAGTTTACCCGATCGAGAGCGGGAGCAAACCCCATGCACGGCCAGCCTCTCGCCCGGAGCTTCCCCGGGCGTGTGCGGCCGGCGGTCTCATTCGCACCCCTTCGCCTCGCCGAGCGCACGGTTCAACGCGGCGCGCGACGCATCGAGCTGCTCGAGCGGCAGAAGGACATCGTCGGCGATGCGGGCACTCACCGCGCCCCCGACCCGTGCGCCGACGCTTCGCGCCCAACGCCGCCCGAGCCAGCCGGCGTGCATCTGCAAGAGCCTGGCGAGGACGTAGCCGGCGACCAACGCCGCCGCGAGCAGCAACAGCGGCGTCGGCACCGGCCCGAGATAGGGCAATGCGACCGTACCCACCGGGACCGCGTGGAGGGAAAACAGAGTCGCGAGCCACAGGGCCGAGAAGAGAAGCACGGCGGCGACCACGTACTGGAGCGCGCCGATGACCGACCACAGCCAGCTCGTCGGGACACGAAAGGTCGTCGCCTCGGCGTCCACCGAGCGATCGATGGCGTCGCCGAGGCGCGCCTCGAGCGCCGCGGGCGCGGCGAGCGACGCGAGCCGGCCGCGCAGCGGCGCTGGAACGGTGGGCAGAGTCGAGCTGATGAGCTCGCGCAGCGGCTCGGCGGCGGGCGCGAGCGATCCGCGAAGGCGCCAGCGGGTCACGAAACCGGCAGGGTCCGCCGCCTTTCGCGCGCGGCCGATCAGCCTGTAGACGGCGCTCGTGATGTGGCGCAGCGGACCGGCGCCACGCCGGCGCGCCGCAAATCGGGTCGCGGCCACCGCCTGACGCTCGAGACCTGCGATGTCGACGACCGCAAGGGCGCCCTT
>CBJLKR010000237.1:0-3504 GCA_966423695.1 uncultured bacterium
CGCACCGCTTCGACGACGTTGCCCGTGCCGGCCTCGCCCTTCGTCCTGATCATGGCCGCGCCTTCGGCGATTCGGCGTGTGGCCTCGCCCAGGTCGCGGCAACCGCAGACGAACGGGACTTTGAATGGGTGCTTGTCGATGTGGTTCTCCTCGTCGGCGGGGGTGAGCACCTCGGACTCGTCGATGTAGTCGATGCCCAGCGCTTCGAGCACCTGCGCCTCGACGAAGTGTCCGATCCGGCATTTCGCCATCACGGGGATCGTGACGGCGGCCATGATCGACTTGATCAGATCGGGGTCGGACATGCGCGCGACGCCGCCTTCCTTGCGGATGTCGGCGGGAACCCGCTCCAGCGCCACCACGGCGCACGCGCCCGCGTCCTGGGCGATCTTTGCGTGCTCCGGCGTGACGACGTCCATGATCACGCCACCTTTGAGCATCTGGGCGAGCCCGGCCTTGACCTTGAAGGTGGCCTTCACCGACCCGTTCCCGTTGTGCTGCGCCACGCTCGAAATTCTACGCGGCGTCGCCGGAGCGACCGGCCGTCATGCCCAACTTCACTTGGTGGCCTTGGAAAAACGCCGAGAGTCCGAACCGTGGGCCGGTTTGTGGTCGGTTAGAGCCGCTCCAGGACCAGCGTTCGCTTGGTCGCGTACTCGTTGTCCGAGAGCAGCCCGTCGCGGTGCAGCCGAGTGAGCATGTCCATCTCCTCGAGCACGTCCAGCAGGGGCGCCATCGTGCGCCGGGCGAGGTAGGCGTCCGACGCCTGGCCGGCCTCCTCTCCGCGCGCGTCGAACTCGCGCACGAAGAACAGCGCCTTGACCGCCGAGAACGGTATGCCGAGCTTGCGGATCGGGCTGTCGGAGTGCTCCGCGTGGAGGTGAAGCACGACCCCGTAGCGATGGCGCTCGAGAGTGCCGTCGAGATGACCGCGCAGGACCTCGCCGTCGAGGAACCGGATCGCGACCTTGCGCGTGGGCGTATCGGCGAGCTCTTTGTCGCGCTGCAGCTCGACCCACTTCACCGCCGTGAGCGGGATCCACGCGGTCTCGTTGTTCTCGAGCCCACCTGCGTCGTCGACCTCGACAAGGAAGTCGGGCTCGTCGAAATCGAGGTCGCGGGCGACGCCCTCGACCGTCTCGTCATCGAAGAAGCGGACGACTACCCGTGCCATTTCACACCTACTGTACTAACCCTCACGTCGGTTCTCTCCTGCGCTTGTCTTTGAGTCGCCTCCTGCCCACCTTGCGGGCGCACTTGGCGCAAGAGGCGATGTGGTCGCGGACGGCTTCGGCTTGCGGACGGCGCAATTTGCCGGCGAGGTACGGTGCCAGCAGCGGCACCGCTTCGTCGTGTGTTAGCTCGCCTTCCTTCTGCGAGGCGAGGTATTCCTCCTTGAACCGGAGACGCGCGCGGTAGAGCAGCGTCTCGACCGCGCTTTCGGACATCTTCAGCGTGCGCGCGATCTGGCGGTAGCTCATGTCCTGCAGCTCGCGCAGCGTCAGCACGAGCCGGTACTTCTCCGGCAGCCGCTGGGCGACCGCCCACACCTGCCGCCGCGTCTCGTTCGACTCCTGCATCTGCACCGGGTCGAAGGCACGCGCCGTCGAAGGCAGGTTCGACATGAGCTCGTCGTCTTCTTCATCCGTCGGCCCGTCCGCACGTAGGTCGCGCTGGCGGCGGCGGAGCTCGTCGAAGCACAGGTTGCGCGCGACGGTGTGCACCCATCCACCGAAGTTGAAGCTGTCGTCGACGCGGTCCATCATCCGCAGCGCCTTCATGAAGGTCTCTTGCGCGATGTCCTCCGCGAGCAGCGCGTCCCCGAGCTTGCGCCGCACGAGCCGGTAGATCGAGGTGACGTAGCGCCGGTGCAGCTCCTCGAAGGCATGCACGTCGCCATCGCGGTAGGCGCGCACGAGCTCGACGTCAGTCGGCTCGGCGGGCTTCGGCGCCGGTTTCTCCCCTACCTCTTCCATGGATGCCTGCGGCAGGCTACTACGGTGGCCCGCCGGAGCATCCCTTCTGGCTCACTTACCGCCTGTCCGATATCGCCGCCGTCCTCGACAATCGTCCCGACGGCGGTTACGCCCAGATCGGCGAGGGCCTCCCAGCCGGGGCCTTTGCTGCCGGCCATGAGCAGCACAGGCACGCCTGCGGCCTGGGCGCGACGGGCGACCTCGCCGGGCGCTTTCCCGTAGGCCGTCTGCGCATCCGCCCTACCCTCGCCCGTGATCACGAGATCGGCGTCGACAAGCTGCGTGTCGTAGCCGCTGGCTCCCACGATCAGGGGCGCGCCGGGCGTGAGCTCGGCATCGAGAAAGGCGATCATCCCGGCTCCCGTTCCGCCCGCCGCCCCCGCACCCGGGACGTTCGCGACGTCTTTGCGAAGGTCTCGGCGAACGATTTCGGCGAAGTGCGCCAGAGCCCTGTCCAGCATCTCGACGGTCGCCGGGTCGGCGCCCTTCTGCGGACCGTAGACGTGACTTGCCCCTTGGGGACCGTTGAGCGGGTTGGTAACGTCGCAAGCCACCCGCACGCGCACGGACTTCCAGCGCGGATCGACGTCCTGTCCGAAGATCTGCGCCAGCCCGATGAGCGCTGCGCCTCCACGCGGGAGCTCGACGCCGCGCTCGTCGAGCAGGTGCCAGCCGATGGCCTGCGCCATACCGGCCCCCGCGTCGTTCGTGGCCGAACCGCCGATGCCGGCGATGATGAGCTCGGCGCCATCGGTCATCGCGGCGCGGAGGAGTTGGCCGAAGCCGTAGGTCGAGGCCCTGCGCACGTCGCGGCGGGCAGCGGTCACCAGCGGAAATCCGCTCGCGCTGGCGAGCTCCATGACCGCCGTCTTGCCGCCATCAATTACGCCGTACGACGCAAGTACCGGCTCGCCGATCGGGCCTTCCACGTTGACCCAGCGATAAGCGCCGTGGTTCGCCGTCACGAGCGCCTCAGCAGTGCCCTCGCCTCCGTCGGCGACCGGGATCTCGACCACGGTGGCGTCCGGCCAGACCTCGCGCACGCCAGCGGCGATCGCGTTCGCGGCCTGCGTCGCAGACATCGAGCCCTTGAAGGAGTTGGGCGCGACTATGACCTTCATGGGCATATCCCAACCGTATACCGGAGGGAGAGCAGACCGGTCGATGAGAGGGAACCATCCGGGTTCCCTCTCATGTAATACACCGGTACAGTCCAGTCCTTGTACTTCGCCGCCTCACCACGGACGGCGCCGAAGTAGATGTTCTGCAGCTCCTGCGTGAACTCGCCCACCTTGCCGTTGCCGACCGGCCGGTGATCGACCTCGACCACGGGCGAGATCTGCGCCCCGGTGCCGCACAGCAGCAGCTCGTCGCATGTGTACAGCTCGGTGCGATCGATGCTGCGCTCGACGACCTGCATGTTGAGCTCTTCCTTGATCACCTTCATCAGCAGGATGCGGGTGATGCCTTCGAGGATATCGTCGGTGACAGGCGGCGTCACGAACACGCCGTCCTTGACCATGAAAAC
>CBJLKR010000238.1:0-3500 GCA_966423695.1 uncultured bacterium
TAACCACGGAGCTCCGAGCTCGCGAGCTCGATGGAGTCGAGCCACTTCGGCCCCTTCATCCCGTAGTGGCCGGGGATCAGGATCCGCGCCGGATAGCCGTGCGCCTGGGGCAGCGCGGCTCCGTCGAGCTCGTACGCGACGAGGATCTCCGGCGCACCGTCGACCAGGCTCAGCGGGAGGCTCTCCGTGTAGCCGTCGCGCGCCCTGAAGCTCACCCAGGTCGCGCCCGGGCTCGGCGCGGCCTCGGACACGAGCGCGCTCAGGCGCGTGCCCGTGAAGCGGCCCGTGCTCATGAGGTTTCCGCCGACGTCGTTGCTGACGCACTCGAGGGTCACGAACTCCGTCGCCGCGGGCAGCGAGCGCAGGTCGTCCATCGACAGCGTCAAAGGCTTGTCGACCATGCCGGAGACGCGAAGGCGCCACTGGCCGCCGTCGACCGTCGGATCGCCGAAGTTCTTGGAGACGACGTAGAAGTTCGAGACCGGCGTGATCGGTGGCGAGATGCCGCGGAGTCCCGATTCAGGAGGGTTGAAGATCGCCTGGAACCAATCCGGGACCAGGCGCAGCGCCAGCGCCCCGAGGCTGATCGCGGCGATCGACAGCGGCAGGCCGCTGAGCACACGGCGCCGGCCCATGTCTGTGCCTGCGGGCCCGGGCTGGGTTCCGTACTGCAAGACCACCGCGTAGATCGCGAACAGAGCGGCCCAGATGAGTGGGGTCGCCGGGCCGTCGGCGAGGCCGAGCAGCCCCCGCCCGGAGATGGGGAGGAGGACGGCGCATACGGCAGCCCATCCCAGGCCGGCGAACGCGAACGGCAGGTAGGGCGACGTCCAGCGCACGTTGGCGACCGCGGCGGCCGCGCCCAGGACGCCCAGCGCCACCACCATGGCGACGATGAGGCCGAGCTCCTCGACCACCTTGCCCGCGTGCTGGAGCGTGTCGATCAAGAAACCGAAGACGAAGCCGGGCATCAGGGAGAGCAGCGGCTCGTTGAGCACCTGGGGAAGCGGGCGAAGGCCGAGGAACGCGCCCGCGTAGTACATCAGGGCGACCAGCGCGGCGCCTCCGATGCAGCCCCACGCGAAGCCGCTCCACGCGATCCGCCGGCGTTCAGTCATGGCGTCACGTTGTACCACCCAAAGCTACGCCCGCGATATCAAGGATTCGTCGGCGACTGGTAGCATCCAGCAGTCGGAATGGCTGCCCCGCTCACGCCAGAAGACCTTTACCGCTTCCGCTGGATCGACCACGTCCGGCTCAGTCCCGACGGCGAGCGGGTGGCCTATCAGCTGAGCTGGGCGGACGCCGCCGCGAGGCAGAACCGCAGCCGGATCGTGGTCCGCCGCCTGCTCGACCCGGAGCCCGTCGCGCCGACCGGGGGCGTGCTGCGGGACCACTCGCCCGAATGGTCGCCGGATGGCCGGCGCGTCGCCTTCATCAGCCGGGTCGGTGCGGTGGACCAGCTCTTCGTCCTGGACCTCGAGGCGGGCGGGGCGCCGCAGCAGATGTCGTCGGTCTCCGACGGCGTGGGCCTCCCGCGCTGGTCGCCCGACGGCAGGTGGATCGCGTTCCTGGGCGCGATCCTCGGCGACCCCAGCGCGTCGGTCGACGACCCGCGCCCGCCCGAAGGCCGCGAGCAGCTGCGACGCGCGCCGGTCGCCCGGGTCGTGCGCCGGCTCGACTACAAGCACGACGGTCGCGGCTACGTCGACGGCCGGTACCACCACCTCTTCTGCGTCCCCGCCGGCGGCGGAGAGGTCAAGCAGCTGACTGACGGAGCGTGGGACGTGACCGACTTCGACTGGGCGCCGGACAGCTCGCGCATCGTGGTCGCGGGCAACGCCGAGGCCAACGCCGACCTGCAGCGCGAGCTCAACCTCTACCTGGTCGACCTCGACGCGAGGCGGGTCCGACTCGGCGGCGGTTTCCTGCTGAGCTCGCCCATGTGGTCGCCCAGGGGTGACCTCATCGCCTTCATCGCGCCCAACGGGCTCGACGTCGGCTTGATCGAGCGCCTGTGGGTGGTGCCGCTCGCCGGGGGCGGACCGCGCTGCCTCACGCTGCAGTTCGACCACGCCGTCAACGACAGCGTGATCAACGATATGAGGTCCGGTCACTCGACACGCGTCGTGTGGTCCGTGGAGGGCGACCGCATCTACTTCCCGGCGGCCGGCCCGGGCGTCACGTCGGTGTGCTCCGTCGACCTCGACGGCAACGTGCGCGAAGAGGTGGGCGGCCGGCGTCGCGTTTACGACTTCGACCTCGCTGGTGGCGTGATGGCGTTCTGCGCCTCCGATCCCGCGAGCCCCGGGGAGCTTTACATGGTGACGAACGGAGCCGAGGCACGGGTCACGGACCTGAACCCGTGGCTGCACGAGCGCTACATCGCCGAGCCGCAGCAGGAGTACTTCCTCGCGCCCGACGGGTGGAAGCTCGAGGGCTGGATCCTCAAGCCGCAGGACTTCGATCCCGAGCGTGTCTACCCGACCGTCATGGAGATCCACGGCGGTCCGCACGCGCAGTACGGCTGGTCGTTCTTCCACGAGCTCCAGGTCCTGGCGGGGATGGGTTTCGTCGTCTTCTACATGAACCCGCGCGGATCTGACGGCTACGGCGAGACGTTCCGGCGCGCCGTGGTCCGCGACTGGGCCGGCAAGGACTACGTCGACCTTATGAGCTCGCTCGATCAAGCCATCGAGCGCACCGGGTTCATCGACGCCAAGCGCCTCGGCGTCGGGGGCGGTTCGTACGGCGGCTACATGACGAACTGGATCGTCGGCCAGACCGATCGTTTCGGCGCCGCCGTGGCGATGCGCTCGATCTCGAACCTGGTCAGCGAGTACGCGCAGCACGACATCGTGCTTTGGGGCGTGCTTCAGCTCGGGCCGCCGCCGTGGCCTGACCTCGACGAGCTCTGGCGCCGCTCGCCGATCCGCTATGTGAAGAACGTCCGCACGCCGCTCCTGCTGACCGCCGGTGAGATGGACCTGCGCTGCGCGATGTCGCAGTCCGAGGAGATGTTCGGCGCCCTTCGCCTGCTCGGCAAGACCGTCGAGCTCGTGCGGTTCCCCGAAGAGTCGCACGACCTCTCGCGTGGCGGCCGGCCCGACCGGCGCGTCGAGCGCCTCGCTCGGATCGCGGCCTGGTACGAGCGGTTCCTGGGCACGGCCGCCGCCGACCGGCCCGCGCCCGAGGAGGCGACCCAGATGCTTCCGGTGCCGGCCGACGGCGCGCGCGAGTGGGCGAAGACGGTGACCGTCACCAGCGCGCCGGTGGAGTCCGTGGCGGTCGGCGAGGAGCCGCTCGCGGCGCCTCCTGCCGAGCTGCCCGAGGAGGTCGCGGCCGTCGCCTCCGCGCCGGAGCCGGAGGTGCTCCAGCCCGTGGTCGCCGAGTCGGCCACCGTCCGGAACACGTTCGCGGCGTCGGTGGTGCGGTGGGAGATCCGCACCGGGCAGCGGCTCTACGAATCGGACTATCAATCGGCCATCGCCGCGCGCACC
>CBJLKR010000239.1:0-3297 GCA_966423695.1 uncultured bacterium
TCCGAACGCAGGCGCGGCAGAAGCTGGCTCGGACGCACCCCAAGTGGGCGCGGCGCCCGGGGCAGCAGGCGGCGGGGACGCACCCCAGGAAGGCGCGGCGGCCGGCGCGGCAGGCGCGGGAGAAGCGGCGGGTGGCGGTGTCCCCCAGGCCGGAGCCGCCGACGGCGCGGCGCCCCAGCCCGGCGACGCGGCGGGAGCCGGTGGCGGGTTCGTCACGGCCGGCGAAGCCGGCGATCCCCATCCCGCGGTCGCGGGCTTCGGAGCACCCGGCGCGCCCCACCCACCCGCGGGCGGAGGAGGCGCGACCATGGTCGGGGCGACGGTCGCCGGGCGAGCGGGGGTCGGCGGCGCCCACGTCGCGGCCACTCCCGCGGTCTGGTTCACCGGGGCCGCGGGCCGCACGGGAGGCGCGGACTTCTTCTTGCGCCGGCGGCGAGTGCGCAGGTAGAGGACGGCGACTCCGATCGCGAATACGGCGAGCAGGATGTAGAGGAGCAGCAGTGTTTCGTCAGACATGGGCAACGCAGAAGTATGCCACCGCGTCCGGCGATCTCAACTCGGGTTCGAGCCGTTCTCGATCACAAGCCGGCCTGAAGCGACGCCTGGGACAGTGACGTCCGCCTCGAGCGAATGCGCGCCGGCTCCGAGAGCCTCGCCCGTCACGACGTGGACGACGAGCCGGCGCCCGAGCGGCATATCGAGGCGCCGCGGGAGCGGGGCCAGCCCGGCGCTCGTTTCGATGTGGAGCTGGTGGCCGGTGACGAGCACCCCGTCGAGCCTCAAGCCCGCGATGCCCGACAGCACGGCGGGACGCGTCCGGTTCTCGAGCGCGAAGCTCACGCCGGCGTTTTCAGCGCGAAGGCTGCGCAGGTCCGCCAGCCGCTCGGCGAGGTAACGCGGTATCTCGGGCCGCGGCCGCGCGGGCACCGACGTCGACGTGACCGCAAACGTCAGGTCGGCGCGATCGACGACCTCGCCGGCGACGACGAGCGAAGCCTCGATGCGGTAATCGCCCTCCGCGGCGAGCGGCAGGCTGAGGGTGGTCGCGCTGACCGCGGGCTCGAATGGAGTCGGGACGTCGAAGTCGACAGTGCCCGCGTAGGACTTCTTCTGCATCGCGTCGCGCACGCGCTCGAGGCCGCGCGCGCCGGCCGCCTTCTCCCGCGTGACCGACCAGCGGACCGTGCCGCGGCCGCCAACAGCCGGATCGTCGTTGACGACGACCAGGCGCGCGGCGAACGGGGCGCTCGGCCTCTGCACGATTCCGAATGGACGCGCGGGCTCAAACCCGAGCGGCTCGATGATCACGCGCGTCGCCTTGAAGGCGTGCGTCAGCGCGGCGAGCGCCGTCTTCGCGTGCCGCGCCCCGTCGACGACGCCAAACCCGATGCCCGGGAACGGGTCGACCAGGTGATAGACGAAAGCGCCCCAGCACGACTCGAACTTGCGCGTGCGGAGGTGCTCCGCGGTGTAGCGGACGAGCTCGGCCTGGTAGCTCTGCGAGGCGGCGACGTACTCCTCGAGGTCGCGTTGCGCCGACGGCAGGCCGGCGCCGCGCTCCGCCCAGTTGACGGGTTGGAAGCCTGCCTGCCGCCAGGCGGGCTCGTCGTCGGCGACGGGCCAGCGCTTGCCGATGGCGTCCCACACAGGTGAGGCCGGCGACGGCAGCGCCTGGGCCCCGAAAGAGCTGACCATCAGCGGCTCGACCTTGCCGATGTCGTGCCACGAGCCCTCCGACCATCCGGCCGTGAGGTGCAGGTCGACGTCGCCCGACGCCGCCAGCGCCGGCCGGGTCGGGTCGAGTTTCTCGAAGACCGATCGCAGCTCCTGGTCGATGGAGTGGTTCTGCCGCACGGCATGGACGTCGCCGAGGTCGAAGTTCGTCGCGAGCCACGGCGGGTCGTCGTGCGCGGTCCACATCGCGATCGACGGGTGGTTCTGCAGCATGGCGACCATCTCGGCAAGCTGCTCGCGCGCGGCCGACTCGAAGAACCGCGACTCGTCGCCGCGCGCGTGGTAGACGTAGGTGCCCAGCAGCGGAAGGTCCTGGAACACCAGCATGCCCGCGGCGTCCGCCTCGCGATAGAAGTCGCGCGGCAGCACGTTGGCGACGACCCGCAGCGCGTCGACTCCGGCCTCCTTCGCGAGCGCGATATCGGAGGCGAACGTCTCCCGCGTGAGCTCGTCCAGGCGGTAGGCGGGGGCGTAGCACGCGCCGCGCAGGAACATCGGCCGGCCGTTGACGCGGAAGCTCCAACGCCGCGCGCCGATGTCCCATGTGAGCTCGCGGAACGCGAAGCCGTCCTCGACGCGCGCCGACTCGGCGCCGTCCGCCGTCCGTGCAACCACCTCGGCGCGGTACACGTGCCTCTCGCCGAAACGCCACGGCTCCCACCGCTTCGCGCCCGGCAGCGCGAGGCGCATGGACATCGTCTCCTCCGCGCCGCCGGCAAGATGGATCTCGCGGCGCAGCCGAAGCGCGTCGCGTCCCGGCACGGGGACGGCGAGCTCGACCTCACCGTCCATCGTCCGCCCGTCGAGGTTGCGCAGGCGGGTCTCGACCTCGAGCCTGCCGTCGCCCGCCTCGAAGGTCGGCTTGACGCGCAACCAATCGACGGCGATCGGCCCGACGTATTGGAGCTGCACAGGCTGCCACAGCCCGAGCGGGACCTCGGGCTCATAGGGTTCGGGGAGGCTGCGGTAGGCCGATGCGGGGTACGGCTTCAGGTCGCCGTCGTTGAAAAGGCCCATGATGTGGCGCTTCTTCTCGGGCTCGGTTTCGACCGGTGACTCGCAGCAGATGACGAGCTGGTTCTCGGCCTTGAGGTAAGGCGTGAGGTCGAAGCCGAACGGCGCGAAGTAGCCGTAGTGCGAGCCCAGCAGCCGGCCGTTGAGCCACACGTTGGTGGCGAGGAACGCGCCGCCGATCCGAAGCACGACCCGACCGGCGTGGTCCGGTCGGGGGAACTCGGTGCGATACCAGATGGACTGCCGGCCTTCGCGCGCGGCCAGCTGCCGCGGGACCTCGACTGGCTTCCAGCCGGTGCCGCGACCCATGGGCAGGCGCTCGGCCTCGCCCTCGCCGAGGGACATCCACAGCGCCTCCCATCCGGACAGTTCGCGCCTTCCGGTCGCGCGCTGCGCGAGAGGCATGAAGAGGGAATCGGACACTAGAGGTGCGTCCCGCGCGCGCTCGGCGCCCTCACGAAGGCTCCGTCCGCCGTCGAGCAGAACAGGGCGGGTCGCGCGAGCGCCGTTTCGAAATCCTGGATGCGCGCGCGCTCGACGAGGGCGAGG
>CBJLKR010000240.1:0-3264 GCA_966423695.1 uncultured bacterium
GAACCAGAACCCGGCCCGGGGCAACGGCGTGACCGGCGACCGCGCCAACGAGAACGAGTGCAGGGCGACGGCGGGCGGGGCGGCCTCCTGCCCGGCGCCCATCACGCCGGGGGCGGTGGAGCTCTACTTTCCCAACGGCGCGTGCGTCGGGACCTCGAACGCCAGCGACACCTATCTGTTCAGCGGCTACCAGTACGACTGGATCGCCGCCTACGAGCCGACGGGCAACACCTGCGCGAACTACATCGGCGCGCACGGCAACTCGGCGTTCATCGGCCTGTTCTACGCGCCCAACGCGACGATGACCGTGGCCTCGGCGTACGTGGCGGAGGCTCCTGGTGTCGGCGGCTTGATGCTCGGCTCGCTCAGCTTCACCGGCACGCTGCCGTCGATCACCTTGAACGCCGCCTACGCGCCCGTCCCCCCGGCGGCGCGACTGATCGGCTAGCTGTGAGTCCGCGCTAGCTTCGGGCTTCGACCTCGGCCGCGCGCTCGCGACCGACCGCCGCCTCGAGGCCCGCCGCCACGGCGCCATTGCCTTCGCGGCCGCCCGCGTGCGCCTCCAGGTGGGCGATCCGCCGGTGGACGGCGGCCACGGCCTTTCCGTCGCCGGTCTCCTCGTACCGCTCCACGGCGCCGCGCCAGGCGGCCTTCGCGTCCTCGACCCTGCCAAGGCCCCAGAGCGCGTTGCCCCTCGCGGCGAGCGCCTCACCCCGCTCGCGCGTGCGGTCCGCGGGCAGCAGCTGCAGCGCTTCGTCGACGAGTCGCAGCACCTCTTCGAAGGCGCCCGTGCCGAGCGCACCGGAGGCGGCGCGGAGGAGGAAGGTGGCAGTCCGCGCGGGGTCCGCCGCGGTGCCCGCCTGGTACAGGTGATGCCCGATCTCGAAGGCGTGCTCGTGGACCGTCTTGCCGTAGACGCGCTCGAGCGTGTCGGCGACGGCGAGGTGGTAAGCCTGCAGGCGCGGCAGCGGCAGCCCGGCCAGCACGCGCTGGCGCACCAGGTCGTGGGCGAACCGGTATCTCTCCTTACCGGCGGCGACGAGGAAGCGGCCGCGGACCGCCTCGTCGAGGGCGTCGCGCAGCTCGTGGCCGCCGAGCTCGCCGAATGCCTCGAGGAGGGCGATGTCGAAGTCGCGGCCGATGACGCCCGCGGCGACGAGCATGCGCTGGGCGGGCTCGCTGAGGCGTTCGATGCGCCGGCCGATGAGACCGCGCACGCTCTGCGTAAGCTCGAGGTCCTCCTCGGTGTAGCTCGCCTGCGCGCGACCGGCGCCGCCGAGCATGCTCCCCGACTCGGCGAGGTAGAGCAGCGCGTGCTCGACGAATAGGGGGTTGCCCTCGGTCGCGGCCTGGATCCCGATGAGCTGCACCGGGGACACCTGCGTCTCGGTGAAGCCGGCCACGATGCGCTCGACGTCGTGCTCGGTCAGCGGGCGAACCGCGACGCGTTGCGCGCGCCGGCGCTTGAGAAGTCGCGACACCGTCGTCGCGAAAGGCCGGCCGGAGTCGAGCTCCGTGTCCCAGTACGTGGCCAGCACCGCGACGCGGCTGCCCGCGATGCGTTGGGCGAAGTCGCGCAACAGGAGGAGCGTGGCCTCGTCGGCCCAGTGCAGGTTGTCGATGACGATCAGCATCGGCTTCGAGCCCTGGACGCCGATCAGGAACTCGTGGACCGCCTTGAACAGCTGCTCGCGTACCTTGTCCGCCGCCACGTCGTGCGCCGCCGCGATGCCGCGCGCCTTGTGCCGGAGCGAGGGCGCGAGCGTCGCGAGCAGGGGGCCGTGGTGGCCGGCCGCCTCCAGCAGCCGCTTCGCCGGCGTCGCGGCGACAGCTGCCGCGAGCACCTCGCGCAGGGCGCCATACGGCTCCCCGTCGTTCTCGAGGCAGCGGCCGGTCAGGACGAGCCAACCTTTGCCGGCGGCCTCGGCGGCGAGCTCGGACGCGAGCCGCGATGTGCCGACGCCGGGAGCGCCCGCGGCGAATACGACCGAGCCGCTGCCGCTTGCCGCGCGGTCCAGCGCCGTGCGCACGTCCAGGCGTTCCTGGTCGCGGTCGACGAAGCCGTCGGCCGACGTGAGCACGCGCGGCGCCTCCTTGACCTCGCCGGGCAGCACCTCGTGCAGGCGCCAGCGGTCCGGGAACCCCTTGAGCTTGTAGCGGCCGCGGAACTCGAACTTCATCTCGGCCACGGGGCCCACGAGCTGGCGCACGATATCGGAGACGAGGATCTCGCCGCCCTTGGCCTTGCCCGCGACACGCGCCGCGACGTTGACCCCGGCGCCGAAGATGTCGCCGCCCTCTTCCACCACCTCGCCCGTGTTGAGGCCGATGCGGATGCGCAGCTTGCGCTCCGGGTTCTGCTTGCTGTACTCGGCGATCGCATGCTGGATGTCGAGCGCGCACTCGACGCCGTGGCGTGCAGAGCCGAAGCTGATCATGAAGCCGTCGCCGAGGCCCTTGATCCTGCGCCCTGCGTGCTGGCCGACCTTGTCGTCGATGATCGTCTCGTACGCCTTCATGATCTCGTGCGACGCGGTGAAGCCACGCGTCGAGAGCAGGCGCGTCGACTCCTCGACGTCGGTGAACATGATCGTCACCGTGCCTTCGGTCTGGCCGACCGCGAGGCTGCCGATGATCGTCTCGGCGGTTAGCGGCGTGCTCGCGTTGATGGGCTGGCCGAGGCCCTCGGCGATCTCACGGAGCAGGCCCTGCGAGGCGCGGAAGCCCGCCTCGCCCTGCGGGTAGCGCACGGCCTGCAGCATCCCGGCCTCGACGGCGAGCCGGAGCTCGCGGCCTGCCGAGTCCTTGCTGATCCTGTGCTGCTTGGCGTAGTCGCTCGCCTTCAGCTCGGCGCCCTCGAACGCCTCCGTGAGCGCCGGGGCCAGGCGCAGGCTCAGGCCGCGGCGGCTGATGATGCTCTCGATCACCGCCTGGATGCGGCGCGAGGCGCCCGCCGGTCCGGGCTGGCCCTCGGTCGACGTGACCGTGGGCAGCATGCCGCTGAAGCCGCTCGAGGCGGCGAGCTGGCCGAGGGCGGTGGTGGCACGGGCCATCGCGGTCGCAGCTTCGAGCGCGTGGCTGGCCTGCCCGCCCTCCGCAGGCCCGAAGAAGGCGCCGGGTAAGGGCGTCGGTCCTTCCGCGAACTGCGGGACCTGCTGGGGTCCCCACGCCGAAGGCGTGGGGGGAGCGACCTTCGGAACCTGCTGGGGTCCCCCCGCCGAAGGCGTGGGGGTCGCGACCTGTTTTGGCGGGGCGGTAGGCGTC
>CBJLKR010000241.1:0-3227 GCA_966423695.1 uncultured bacterium
TATTCGACCTCGGGCAGAAACGCGTGGTGGAACTCGCGCCGGTGCTCGACCTGCTTCCGCACGTGAGCGTCGGCTACATCGGGCTCGAGCGCGACGAGACGACCGCGGTCGCGCGCATCTACTACAACAAGCTGCCGCGGCTCGAAGGCAAGATCCCGCTGCTGCTCGACCCGATGCTGGCCACCGGCGGCTCCGCGGCGCAGGCGATCGACATGATCAAGGAGGCGGGCGGCCGGGACACGCGGATGGTGTGCATCGTCGCCGCGCCGGAGGGAGTGAAGGTCCTAGAAGATCGCCACCCCGAGGTCGACGTTTACGCCGCGGCGCTGGACGACCACCTCAACGATCGCGCGTACATCGTTCCGGGGCTCGGCGACTTCGGCGACCGCCTGTTCGGAACCGGCAACTAGCTCAGTCCAGGACGGGGACCAGCAGGTCGATCTCGTCGCGTTCGCGGTAGAACTCGATCTCCGGACGCGTCGGATCGGGCGTGACGATGCGCTCAAGGGCGTCGAACGTCGGCGCTATCTGGTCGTAGATCTCCGGCGGCTCGCCCTTGAGCCGCGCACGCACATACCGGCCGCCGGGTAAGGTTCCCGACTCCAGGCCAAGGGCGGCCGGGTCGTCGTCCTTCTTCGCTTCCACGCACACCCAGTACTCCGCGGTCGGTACGTCCATCGCGCCGTAGAACTTGCGCCCGCGGGTGCCGACGAGCTTTTCGAGCCGCTCCCAGCCCGCGCGGATTTGCTCGGCGGCGTCGCGCGTGCGCAGGAACATGACCTGGACGTCGGGACGCACAACGACGCCGGCGGAGCCGAGAGGCATGACGGAAGTGTTGCTCAGCCGCAGCGCGCGGGCGGGGTCAGCGCCGCCACGCCGAGCGCGGCGATGATGCCCATCGCGGCCACGGCGGTGGCGAAAGCCGTAAGCCATGGCCTCTTCCAGACCCACGGCTCAGGTTCGGAAATAGGCCCGACTAGCCGGTTCTGTATGAAGCGGTGACCCATGACCCCGATCCAGACGACCCCGAACGCCATCGCGCCGACGAGCAGCAAGCCCTGAACCGCCTCGATTGCCTGGTCGCGGCACACGGAGAGCGCGGTCAATGTGATCTCCACGGCCAGGATGCCGACGAGGATCGGCGGAGCCTTAGCCGAACCTGGCTTCATATGCGGTCTCGTTGCAGCGCAGCAGGTCTTCGTCGCTCATGCCGGCCGCCGACATCAGCTCGAACTCGTGCGTCAGCGTCGTGTCCGCGACCGTGCGCGAGTCGGTGCTGATGGTGCAGCGCACGCCCTCCCGCACCAGCCGGGGGAGCGGGTGTGCCTCGAGCGACGGCACGGCCTTGCACTTCCAGTTCGCGGTGGGGCACATGTCGAGGACGATCCCCTCGGCGCGGATTCGCTCGACGATCCGGGGGTCGCGCGCGCCGATGACACCGTGGGCGATGCGCTCGACCCCCAGCGACAGCGCCTCCTCCACGCTGGCCGGTTCCCCAGCCTCGCCGGCGTGGCACGTGAGGCGCAGGCCGGCGGCGCGCGCGGCCTCGAACGCCGGCCGCTGTCGCGCCGCGGGGAAGCGCGCTTCGTCCCCCGCCAGGTCGAAGCCGACGACGCCGCGACCTACGTAGCCGCCCGCGGTCCGAGCCAGGGCGATGTTGTCTTCCGCCACGTGGTGGCGCATGGCGCACACGATCGCCACCGCGGTGATCGGCGCGGCGGCCAGTCCGCCGAGCACCGCATCTATCACTCGCTCGACCGACAGGCCTTCGCGCAAATGCAGGCGCGGCGCCCACCGCACCTCCAGGTAGTCGATGTTTTCGGCGGCCGCGTCGAGGCACATCTCATACGCGATGCGTTCGAGCGCGGGCTCGCTCTGCATGACCGCGATCGCATCGTCGAAGCAGGAGATGTAGGCGGCCTGGCTCGGACAGTCCTCGGGCGCGACCATGCGCAGGTCCGACCGTCGCGCAAGCTCGCGCGCAGTGGAGACACGCACGGCGCCGTCGAGGTGGGCGTGGAGCTCGGCCTTCTTCCAGCCGAAGAAGCGAGGGGTTATGTCAGGGCGTAGATGTGCGGCAGCTCGCGGTACAGCCCGGCGTAGTCCAGGCCGTAGCCGATCACGAAGCGGTCCGGGATGACGAAGCCGGTGAAGTCGATCTTCACCTCGACCTGCCTGCGCGCGGGGCGGTCGAGCAGTGCCGCGAGCCGTACCGATGCCGCGCCCAGCTTCTCGATCCGCCTGCGGACCGCGTTCACCGTCACGCCCGAGTCGATGATGTCCTCGACCAGGACGACGTGCCGGCCGACGAGCGAACCCTCGACCATGTGCGCGAGCTTCAGGCGGCCGTTGCTCGACGTGCCGGAAGGATAGCTCGACGCGCGCACGAACTCGAGCTCAGCGGGGATCGAGAGGCTGCGCAGCAGGTCGGCCGCGAACACGGTCGCGCCCTTGAGGATGACGACCATAACGAGCGGCGTGTCGATGTCGGCGTAGACGTCCGAGATGTGGCGCCCCAGCCGCCGCACGCGGCGGGCGATCTGGGCCGAAGTGATCATCGGCGGCGTTCCGGCTCTGTCCAGGCTGAGTCCCGCGTTCTCCACGGGAGCCTCCTGAGTCAGAACCTCAGTCATGCAGTCGAAATTCTACCCGCCGCTCAGACTCCGATTGGGTGCCAGACCGTCTTCATCTCCATGAAAGCGGCGATGAGATACGGACTCTGCTCGTCCTGTGCGACCTTGATCACACGCTTCACGTTGCCTGCCGCCGATTCCTCGACAACTTTGATTTCGTCGGTGGTGCAGCCGGCGACGTCGATGGCGTTGACGTCCATGTGCGACGCGAGCCACGGGATCAGCTCCTTGCGCTGCCCGCTCACGATGTTGACCACGCCCGCGGGCACATCGCTGGTGGCGAGGACCTCGGCGAACGTGAGGGCCGCGAGAGGTCTCGTCTCGGACGCCAGCGCGACGGCGACGTTGCCTGCGCACAGCGCCGGCGCAACCCGGCGAACGAGGCCCAGGAGCGGGGATTCTTGCGGCGCCACGATCGCCACCACGCCCATGGGTTCCGGCAGCGTGAAGTTGAAGTAGGGCCCGGCCACCGGGTTGACCGTCCCGGTGACCTGCGACAGCTTGTCGGTCCAGCCAGCGTACCAGACGAGCGTCTCGACCGACCGGTCGAACTCGCGCCGCGCGGGCGCGCCGCCGCCCAGCAGCTCGACGAAC
>CBJLKR010000242.1:0-3148 GCA_966423695.1 uncultured bacterium
AGCGCGACGAGGACCGCTGGCGCGAGGTCGTCGAGAAGCTCGACCGCGCCGAGGACGCGGGCGTCCACCGCCGCTTCGCCGACGCTCGCCGGCTGGTCGACGAGGCGAGAGCCGCGCTCTAAGCCGCGGCGGCCGCCTCCAGGGTCGCCTCGAATCCCTTCGCGCCCTCGTGGCCGGCGAAGGCACCCACACCCGGCAGGGTGACGCCGGCGTCGCGGTAGCGAGCGATCGCGTCGCGCACCTGCTGGGCGTCGCCGATGGCGGCGAGCCGGTCCGGGCTGAAGTCGCCCGCCTCCATCGCGCGGCGGTAGTAAGGAAGGGATCCGTACCGCTCCAGGGTGCCCTTGTACACGTCGAGGGCCGCGTCGCGGTCGGTGGTCACGCACGCGTCGACCGCGGCGACCACCTCGAACCCGTCCATCGACTTGCCCGCCCTCTCGCGACCGGCACGCAGGGCCGGCATCACCTCTTCCTTGATGTAGTCGGGCCCGCACATGTAAAGCACCACCCCATCCGCCATCTCGCCGGCCAGCTCGAGCATCCGCGGGTTCAGCGCCGAGATCATGATCGGCAGGTCGGCGCGTTTGGGGCCCGCGTAGCCCCACCGCGCGGTGAAGAACGCGCCCTCGAACGCGCACGCGCCTTCCTGCAGGCTCGTCCGGACGATCGTCAGGTACTCGCGCATGGCGTCGACCGGCCGGTCGAGCTTCATGCCCCACATCGACTCGACCGTCACCTTGTGGCTGACGCCGACACCGAGGATGAACCGTCCGCCGGACATCTCGTCCAGCGTGGCCGCCATCTGCACCATCGCCGTCGGGTGGCGGGTGTAGATGGGCAGCACGCCGGTGCCGAGCTTGATGCGTTCGGTGCCGGCCGCATACGCGGCCAGGACCAGGGCGGCGTCGCGGGCCGGAGGCAGCTGGGTCGTCCACACCGATTCGTAGCCGAGGCTTTCCGCCGTCTTCGCCCGCGCGACCGAAGCGGCCAGCGTCTTCACCGCCGGGCTGAACGCAGCGATCCTTCCCATTGCCTGACAATCTAGCGAGTGACGTTTGCGCAGGCGCTGTTCATGGGCCTGCTGCAGGGCGCAAGCGAGCTCTTTCCCGTCTCCTCGCTCGGCCATGCGGTACTCGTGCCGAGCCTCCTGCACTGGAGCTTCAAGCAGTCGGACCCTTCGTTCGTGCCCTTCCTCGTGATTCTTCACCTGGGCACCGCGGGCGCGCTGCTCGTCCTCTACCGCGAACAGTGGGTCGCCATCATCCGCGGCTTTTTCACGGCGGCGCTGCGCGGTCAGATGAAGACCGATACCGAGAGGCTTGCCATGCTCCTGCTCGTCGGGACCATCCCGGCCGCGGTGCTGGGTGTCCTTCTCGAGAGTCGGATCAAGTCCCTGTTCGCGTCGCCCTACGAGGCCGCCGGCTTTCTGATCGCCAACGGCGTGCTCATGCTTGGCTTCGAGGCCCTGCGGCGGCGCCGCGAGCGCGGGTCGACGCGCGTCGAGCAGGAGTCGAATTTCGGCCAGGCCGAGCGGATCAGCTTTCCCGCCGCCGCCATCGTCGGCGCCTGCCAGGCCCTTGCCTTCCTCCCCGGCATCTCGCGGTCGGGAGTCACCATGGGTGGCGGATTGATCGCCGGCCTGCGTCACCAGGAGGCGGCGCGCTTCTCGTTCCTTCTCGCCACGCCTGTGATCCTCGGCGCGGGGGTGGTCGAGATCCCTCAGCTGTTCAGCGCCGGCGTGCCGCTGGGCGAGTACCTTCTCGCCGCACTGCTCGCCGGGGTTGCGGCGTATGTGAGCGCGCGGTTCCTTCTCCGCTATTTCCGCTCGGGCCGGCTCGATCCTTACGGCTGGTACTGCATCATCGCCGGGCTGGCCGGCCTGGCTTTGTTACATTTCAAAGCGTGATGAAGTCCAATTCGCTCGCGGTCGCGCTTGGCGTGCTCGGGGTCGTGTTCATCGTCGTCGCAGTGCTGTATGCGCTCGGCGTGCTGCAGATCCTGACGTCGTCGTCGTCGGGCCCGCACTACAAGCACGCGGTGCTCTTCGCGGTGCTCGCGGTGGCGAGCTTCGTCGGGGCGAACTTCGCTCGCCCGAAGGCAGCGCTCTAGACCCGCACCCGCTCCGGAACCAGGCGTCCCGTAAGGTCGCGCTCGCCGACCTTGATGTCCTCGTGGTACACCGCATCGGCGTTGACCTTCCACGGGTCGAGTCCCGCGCCGGTGCCGATCCTCCGCGCGACCAGGAGCGCGGTCATCATCGAATGGTCCTGGTTGTTGTACTTGTGCATGCCGTTCCGGCCGGCAAGGTGAAGGTTGGGCAGCGCTGAAGCGAGATAGTCGCGCACGACGGCGACGTTCGCCTGGTAGCTGTCGTCGTAGACCGGGTAAGCCTTTTGCTGGCGGACCACGACGCCGTCGAACACCTCGGCCGCGTCGCAGATGCCGAGCTGCGCGAGCTCCTTCTTCGCCAGCGCCACGAGCTCCTCGTCGGTAGCCGTCCACAGGCCGTCGCCTTCGAAGCAGAAGTACTCGAGGCCGAGGCACGTCTTGGTCCGGTCGGGGACCATATCGGGGCTCCAGTTCTTGAAGTTCTGGATGCGTCCGACCTTCACCGCCGGGTCGTGGATGTAGATCCAGTTGTCGGGGAAGACGGACTCGCGGTCGATCATCAGGGCGATGCTTATGAAGTCGCGGTAACCGAGCGCCCCGGCCGCCTTGCGGACGTTGTCCGGCGCCGGAGGGTCGAGGCGGTCGACCAGCTCGCGGATGGGAATGCTCGAGACGAAGTCGGTGCCCTCGTGTATCTCCACCCTGCCGCCCGCGTCCGTGGTTTCGATCGCCGTCACGACGCCGTCACGGTGGCGGACGCGCGACACCGCGCGCCCGAGCAGGACGGGTCGGCCCCTGGTCGCGGTGAACTCAGCGACCCGCTCCCACATCTGACCGGGACCGAAGCGTGGATAACGGAACCGGTCGATCAACGTCGTCACGATCTCGCCTCGCTTCGTCGCCTTGCGGCCGGGGAGCACAGCGCTCCTGATGACGACCCACAGGTCCAGGCTCTTGATGCGCTGCGCCGCCCAGTCGGCCGACAGCTCCCGGGTGCTGATCCCCCACACCTTCTCGGTGTAGGTCTTGAAGAAGATGC
>CBJLKR010000243.1:0-3109 GCA_966423695.1 uncultured bacterium
CGTGGGCGCTGGTCGCGGCGATCGTGCTCGCGGGCCAGCGTTTCGGCCTCGTCGAAGCCGTGGGCGCGGTGCTGCTGATGGCCGCGATCGTGGGCCATGAAGGGGCGTCCCTAAAATTTGAAGCCCATGGTGAGCCGCCCGCGACGTAGCCTCTACGTGCCCCAGGAGATCGAGCCGAAGTGGCAGCGGATCTGGGCCGAGCACGGCGTGATGACGGCCTCCGACAGCTCGGACAAGCCGAAGTACTACGACCTCGTCATGTATCCGTATCCCTCCGGGGACCTGACGGTTGGTCACGCCCGCAATTACGTGATGGGCGATGTCCTGGCGCGCATGAAGCGCATGCAGGGTTTCGAGGTTCTGCATCCATTCGGATGGGACTCCTTCGGCCTTCCCGCCGAGAACGCGGCCATGAAGCGGGGCGGCATCCATCCGCGGGAATGGACGCTCAACAACGTGGCCAAGGGCAAGCGCGAGTTGAAGATGATGGGAATCCTCTACGACTGGGCCCGCGAGGTCACGAGCTCGGAGCCTGACTACTACCGGTGGACGCAGTGGCTCTTCCTGCTCATGCACGAACGCGGCCTGGCTTACCGCGCGATGGCGCCGGTGAACTGGTGTCCCATCGACAAGACCGTGCTGGCCAACGAGCAGGTGATCAACGGCCGCTGCTGGCGGCACCCCGACGTCGAGGTCGAGAAGCGCGACCTCGAACAGTGGTTCCTGCGCATCACCGACTACGCGGACCGGCTGCTGGACGACATCGCGTTGCTCGACAAGTGGCCGCAGAAGGTGCGCGTGATGCAGACGAACTGGATCGGACGTTCCTTCGGGGCGGAGGTCGACTTCGCGGTCGACGGCATGGCCGGGGAATCGATCCGGATCTACACGACCAGGCCCGATACGTTGTTCGGGGCGACGTTCATGGTCTTGGCGCCGGAGCATCCGTTAGTGGAGCGGCTGACATCGGAAAAGCACCGCGCGCGAGTGCGCGAGTACGTGGAGAAGGCGCGGAAGGAAACGGAGATCGAGCGCCTCTCGACCGAGCGCGAGAAGAGCGGAGTCGCGACCGGCGGCTATGCGGTGAATCCCGTGAACGGCGAGCGCATCCCGATCTGGGTCGCCGACTACGTCCTGATGACGTACGGCACGGGTGCGATCATGGCCGTGCCGGCGCACGACGAGCGGGACTTCGAGTTCGCGCGCAAATACGACCTCCCCATCCGCGAGGTGATCGCGCCCGGGGGTCGGGCCCAGGGCGTTCTACGGGCCGCATACCTGGGGCCCGGGACGATGGTGAACAGCGATGGGTACGACGGCCTCGAATCGTCGGCCGGATTCGAGCGCATCGTCGACGACCTCGAAAAGCGCGGCATCGGCAAGCGGGCGGTCAAGTACCGTCTGCGCGACTGGCTGATCTCACGGCAGCGGTTCTGGGGTGCGCCGATTCCGATCGTGTACTGCCCGGCACACGGCATCGTGCCCGTGCCGAAGGACCAGCTGCCGGTGCTGCTGCCGCCGGAGTACAAGCCCCTGGCCGAGAATCCGTCCTTTTATGAGACGAAGTGCCCGATCTGCGGCGAGCCGGCGCGGCGCGAGACGGACACGATGGATACCTTCATCGACTCGTCGTGGTACTTCCTCCGCTACGCGAGCCCGCACGATGAACGCGAGCCGTTCGACCCCGAGCTGGCCAATCACTGGATGCCCGTCGACCAGTACACGGGAGGCGTCGAGCACGCGATCTTGCATCTGCTGTACGCGCGGTTCTTCACCAAGGTCCTGCACGACGCGGGCATGATCGAGGCGTCCGAGCCGTTTGTGCGCATGTTCAACCAGGGCATGGTCAAACGCCTGGGCAAGGTGATGTCGAAGTCCGCGGGCAACGGGGTTTCGATCGACGAGCTCGCTTCCTCCGCCGGCGCGGACGCCGGACGAATCTACGAGATGTTCATCGGTCCGCCGGAAGAGGACGTCGAGTGGAACGACGCCGGGCTCAATGGCGTGGTCAAGTTTGTGCAGCGCGTATGGCGCCTGGTGCTGGAACCCGAGTCGGTGGTGGAGGAGGGGTCTGCAGGTGGGTCGGCATCGGTGGACGGTGCCGGGCTCAGGCGAAAGGTCGAGCAGACGGTCCGCAATGTGACCGAGCACTACGACGAGCTGCGCTTCAACACCGCGGTCGCGTTCTTGATGGAGCTTGCCAACACCATGCAGGACTACCTGCGCGGTGGCGGAGCGCGCGACGCCGGATGGGACCATGCCGTCCAATGCCTGGTCAAGCTGCTGAACCCGCTGGCGCCTCACGTCTGCGAGGAGATGTGGGAGCGACTGGGGAGCCAGGGCCTGCTCGCAGACGCACCCTGGCCGGTGTTCGACGCGGCGGCGGCGGCTGAGCCCAAGGTCACCCTCGTCGTGACGGTCGCGGGCAAGGTGAGGGACAAGGTCGAGGTGGACGCCGGTCTCTCCGAGGCTGACGCCACGAAGGTCGCGCTCGCCAGCGAAAAAGTGCAGGCGGCGCTCGACGGAGGGCGGCCGAAGAAGGTCGTCTACGTCCAGGACAAGCTGATCAACCTCGTTCCTTAACGACCAGGGTTGACAGGCGGCGACGTGCCGCCGCTACGCTTCGGCCGCACATCTTCTTCAACCACATACCCGCGGGCGTGCGCGCGTGCACGTCCTACTGTTGCGGGACCGGCGCGCGGATGCCCGAGTCGAGCAGGTAGTCGGCTTCGATGTGCGATCCCGCGGCGACGGTGATCTTCGTCGGGCCGCTGATGACGCGCATGATGCCGCCGAACTTGACGACGTACGTGCCCGGCGCGAGCCGAACGACATAGTTGCCCGAGCCGTCGGTCACCGTCCGGGCGACGACGCTGGTGCCTGCGACGTAGTCGAGCTCGAGCCCCGACACGGGCTTGCCGGCACAGCTCGAGCCTGCCTGCTCGACCGGCGCGCACGGCACCGCGAGCACGTGCCCGCTGACGGTACCGGTAGTCGGCGAAGGCGACGAGGCGCCGCCGGGCAAGGTGTAAGCGCCGCACGCGGCGCTCAGCCCGCAAACGGCGACCGCGACAGCGGCGAAGGCGGCGACCTTCATCAAAAGACCGAA
>CBJLKR010000244.1:0-3098 GCA_966423695.1 uncultured bacterium
GGGGGGGTGTTCGAAGTGGGGGGGGAGGTCGTAGACCGGTGGCTCGTCGTGCCGGAGCCACGCTTGAAGTCGGCGGTGCCAGAGCTGGCGGCTAAGGCGAAGGTCGTGGCCGAGGGTGCCGGGGCGCTGTCCTACGCGGCGCTCGAGCAGCTCGAGCCGGGGCCTGTCACCGTCGCGGTCGTCAGCGGCGGCAACATCGACCGCGCGCTCCTGGCGTCGCTCCTGGCCTAAGCGCTCAGGACGTCCTCGCAGACCTTCAACGCCGACTGGATATCGCCGGCGTCGATGCCGAAGTGGGTGACGAAGCGGATGGTGTGCGGCCCGGTCGGCTCGCTGATGACGCCGCGCTTGGCGCACTCGTCGAGGAACGCCTGCGCCGGCATCGTTTCGACGTCGAAGTACACGAGGTTGGTCTGCACGCGCGAAAGGTCGCACCGGACGCCGGGCATCTCGGACAGCCCCTCGGCGAGCGTCCGCGCGTTGGCGTGGTCCTCGGCCAGGCGGTCGACCATCTGATCGAGCGCGACGAGCCCGGCCGCGGCGAGCACGCCGACCTGACGCATGCCGCCCCCGAGGCGCTTGCGCCAGCGCACCGCCTCCTGCACGGACTCCTTCGAGCCGCAGAAGATGCTGCCGATCGGGCAGGCCAAACCCTTGGAGAGGCAGAACGTGATCGTGTCCGCGCACGCGGCTATGTCCGAGACCGGCACGCCCAGCGCCACCGCGGCGTTGAAGACGCGCGCTCCGTCCAGGTGCACCCGCAGACCCTGTTCGTGCGCCGCGTCGCTCGCCGCGCGCAGGGCCTCGAGCGGCCAGACGACACCGCCGTGCCGGTTGTGCGTGTTCTCGAGCGTGACGGCCGCGGTGAGCGGCTGGTGCGGGTCGTCGCGCGGTCGAACCGCGGAGGCGATCTGCGCGGGCGTCATGACTCCGGCCTCGGTCGCAACGGGGCGGATCTGGACGCCGCATACGGCGGCCGCGCCGGCGGTCTCGTAGTAGAAGGCGTGGGAGTCGGCGTCGGCGATGAGCTCTTCGCCGCTGTGGGCGTTGACCGCGATCCCGATCAGGTTCCCCATCGTGCCCGACGGCACGAAGGCGGCCGCCTCCTTGCCCATGCGCTCGGCTGCGACCTGCATCAGCTTGTTGGCGGTGGGGTCGTCGCCGAAGACGTCGTCGCCCAGCGGCGCCTCGACCATCGCCCGGCGCATCTCCGGGCTGGGCATGGACACCGTATCCGAGCGGAAATCGATCGCGGGCACGCGCTTAATCTAACGGCCTAGTGCGAGCGGATTTGATCCTGGCGCGCGGCAAGATCCGCACGCTGGGGCGAACGGGGTTGAAACCCCAGAGCCACCTGGCGATCGCGGGTGGCAAGGTCCTCGCCTGTGGCGGCCGTGAGGTCATGGGCCTGCGCGGCCCGCGGACGAAGGTCGTCGACCTGGACGGCTCGGCCTTCCTTCCCGGCTTCAACGACGCGCACGCCCACGTCGTCTATTACGGCCTGACCCGCTTTGCGGCGGACCTGAGCGGCGCCCGGGGCATCGACGACGTGCTCGACCGGCTGAAGGAGCACGGCGCGAGCCTCAAGCCCGGCGAATGGCAGCAGGGCATGGGCTACCGGACCGACGAGCTCACCGAGCGCCGCCAGCCTCACCGCACCGAGCTCGACCGCGCGACCGGAGAGCGGCCGGCCTTCATCGACGAGCGTGGCGGCCACGCGCGGGTCGCGAACTCCGCCGCGCTGGCCGCTGCCGGCATCACCAACGAGACGCCGAATCCCCAGGGCGGACGCATCGGCCGCGACCTGAACGGCTCCCCCAACGGGCTGCTCCTCGAGTCGGCCATGCGGCTGGTCGCCGACGTGCAGCCGCCGCCTCCGCTGCAGCGCCGGATCGAGGGCGTCCTGAAGGCGCAGGACCTGCTCGTCTCGCGCGGCGTCACGTCGGTCGGGGCGGCGGTCAACCGCGGCTTCGCCGACGACCTGCGCGCCTACGAGACGCTCGCCTGCGATGGCCGTCTGCGCATGCGCGTCAACGAGTTCCTGTCGTGGGAGCTCCTCGAAGCTGCCGCCGCGCTGGGCGTCAGGCGAGGGTTCGGCGGATCGATGCTCCGGGCGGGGCCGGTCAAGGTCTTCGTCGACGGCGGCGCCGAGCGGGTCGCGATGCGCTCCGGCGGCGGCGTGTGGAGGACGACGCCGGACGACCTGCGTGAGCTGGTCGCACACGCGACGGCCGCCGGGCTGCAGGTCGCCGCGCACGCCATCGGCGACGCGGCGATCGAGGCGATGTGCAACGCGGTCGAGGCGGCGACGGCGGGGCACACGCGCCACCGCGTGGAGCACTGCACGATATGCCCGCCCGACCTGCAGGCGCGGCTGGCGAAGCTGGGGATGGTCGCGGTGATGCAGCCGACGGCTGCGCGCTTCGGACGCGTCGCGTCCGCCATCTTCTTCCCCGTCCGCGATCGCACGCACCTCGCGCCGCATCGCGGCCTGCTGCGCACGGGCGTGCCGGTCGCGTTCAGCTCCGACCTGCCGGTCGCGCCGGACCCGAACCCGTGGCCTGGCATACGCGTGGCCGTCGACGACGAGATCAATGGCATAGGCATGCTGCCCGCCCTCCGGGCCTACACCGCCGGGGGCGCATACGCGAGCTTCGAGGAGGACGCGAAGGGGACGCTCGAGCCGGGCATGCTCGCCGACCTGCAGGTCTACAAGGGCGACCCGCTGGAGGATGCCGACGTCAGGTGGGATGAGCTCCGCCCAAGAGCCGTACTCTTGGGCGGAGCGAAGGTGTTCGGAACGCTCTAGCTCTGGCTGATCTCGCCGATCTCGACGGTGTCCATCTCGTCGGCGTCCATCTCGGGCGTCATCGGCGTCATGGGCGTCTCGGCGGTGCGCGTCGAGGCCGGGCGCGCCCGCCGCGACTGGGTGCGCCGGCGTGGAGCCGCCGTGGGCGCCGCGGCCTTCCGCGCGGCCGGCTTGCGGGCCGACGCCTTGCGGGTCGAGGCGCTGCGCTTCGCGGCCGGCTTGCTGGCCGCTGCCTTACGGGTCGAGGCGCTGCGCTTTGCCGTGCTCGCGGACCTCTTCGCTGTGCTGG
>CBJLKR010000245.1:0-3066 GCA_966423695.1 uncultured bacterium
GGGGGACAAGCGACGGCCGGTGGCGGTGCTGGTGGACGTGTCGCAGAGCATGGACCGCGACGACCCCCGGCCGAACACGGCCGACCAGTGGCGGGTGGCCATCGCCTACGACCTGATCCCGCCGGACAAGGGGATCCCGAGCGACCTCACGACCACGCCGCTGACCGCGGACGGGAAGTTGCCGGAGCGGCCGAAGCGGATCGAGGTCGCCCGGGCCGCGCTCACCAACCCGAAGCTCGACCTGCTCGACAAGCTGCGGAAGGGGAGCGGGCCGGTCGAGGTGTCCACGTTCGGCAGCCGCCGCACCGGCAAGGAGACGGCCGACACCGCCTGGCTCGCGGTCTCGATGGTCGGGAAGGCGGCGAGCATCGTCGCGACGCTCGGCGGGATGCGGAGGAGCTTGACCTTGACCTTCGTGATCGCGCAAAGGGTGCCCTCGGAGCCGACCAGGATCCCGCACAGGTCGAGCCCGATGCGGTCGGGCGTATCGCCGCTGACCCAGTGCACGCTGCCGTCGGCGAGCACGACCTCCATGCCGAGGACGTGGTTCGTGGTCACGCCGTAGTAGAGGCAGTGCGGACCGCCCGAGTTCTCGGCAGCGTTGCCGCCGATGGTGCACGCCTTCTGGCTGGACGGGTCGGGGGCGTAGAACAGGCCGTGCTGGGCGACGACCAGGGACAGCTCATGGTTGACGACGCCCGGCTCGACCAGCGCCGTCTGGGCGACGGGGTCGACTTCGAGGATGCGGCGCATCCGCGTCACCTGGAGCGCGATGCCGCCCTTGATGGTCACCGCACCACCGGACAAGCCGGTGCCCGCTCCGCGGGGGACGACCGGAATGCGATTTCTGGCCGCGATCTTCATCACGGCCGCGACCTGCTCGGTCGACGCGGCGAGCACCACCGCGTCGGGCAGCGCACCTTCGATGGAGCCGTCGCGCTCGAAGATGCGGAGGTCGTTGGCCGAGACGATGACCGCCTCGTCACCGACCGCGCGTCGCAGCTCGGCGACGACAGGCTTAGGAAGGGGCATTCTCGAAGACCTCGAAGCGTCTCGTCATCGAGCCGGGGAAGCTGGGCGCCTCGTCCGGCTGCGAGCCGTCGAACAGCGCGTCGAGCCAGTTCCGCACCTCGTCGTCGGTCGGCATCCGGTCCTCGCGCTCGAAAACGGCCTCCCGGATGCGCCGGTGCGGCGAAACCTGGATCGTGAACCACACCGAGAGGCCATCGCCGGTGACGGCGTGATGCGACTCGTCGACCTTGCGGTTGACGGGCAGGCGCAGCGGCTTTGCCGCCGCCGCGGCGCGAAGGCGCGCAGCCTCGCTCGCGATGTCGGTCACGAGTCCAGCTTAAATTGGATTCCGTGACCGGTCGAGAGAGGGTGGAGGCGGCGATCGCGATGGGCGTCGCCGACCGGCCGCCGTTCGGCGCGTGGGGCCACACGTACAAAGAGGAGTGGTCGGCCCGTGACCTGGCCGAGATCACGGTCGAGCGCGCCAGGCGGTTCGGATGGGACTTCGTCAAGTTCCAGCCCCGCGCGAGCACGTTCGCGGAGGCGTTTGGGTCGGAGTACCGCCCCTCGGGCCACCGGATGCGCGCGCCGATCATGATCAAGCCCGCCGTGCCCGACCTCGAGTCGTGGTCGTCGGTGGCGGTGCGCTCTCCGCGCGTGTTCGACGAGCAGGTCGAGTCGATAGGCATGGTCGCGCGCGATCTCGGCGCGGACGTACCGGTGATCCAGACGGTGTTCAGCCCCGTCACCGTCGGTGGCTACCTGGTCGGCAAGTCGCAGTCGCGTGTCGTCCGCGAGCTCCGGGCGCACCCGGAGGTCGTCGGCCCGGCGCTTGAAAGGATCGGCCGGGGGTTGCTGGACTTCAGCCGGCGCTCCATCGAGGCCGGGGCGGCGGGAATCTTCTTCGCGATCTCGGGCTACGCCGGCCGCGGCGTGATGAAGGAGGAGACCTACCGCGACCTAGTGCTGCCTTACGACCAGGCGGTCCTGGAGGCACTGCCGCGGGAGGCATGGTTCAACGTCCTGCACCTGTGCGGCTCGAACCTGAACTTCGCGCTCGCCCGCGACCTGCGCACGCACGCGGTGAGCTGGTCGATCCACAACCAGGGCAACCCGTCGCTCTCCGAGGGACGCGAGATCTCGGGCCGCGCGGTGATGGGGGGGCTGAGCCAGCGCTCGGCGCTCGTCTACGGGCCCGCGTCGAAGATAGAGGACGAGGTGCGAGCGGCGATCGAGGACACGGGCGGCCGCGGCGTCCTGATCGCGCCCGGGTGCTCGGTGCCTCCGCGCGTGCGCGACGCGAACCTGCAGGCGGTCATGACGGCGGTCGCCGCATGAGCCGCGTCGAAGGCCTCGCCGAGATCGTGCTGTGGGTCGCCGACGTGGAGTCGTCGCTTGAGTTCTACCGAGATCGGTTTGGGCTCGAGCTGATGTCTCCGCCGGCTCTGCCCAACAAGTTCCTGCGCGTCGCGGATGGCGTCGGTGGGATCCCGGAGATGATCGTCCTGATCCCGCATCCCCATGCGGACGACTACTTTCCCGCGCACAAAGAGAAGGAGAAGCGGACGCTGCATCACCTGGCGTTCCGGGTCGACGCGCGCGCCTATGCCGAGCTGGAGAACGCATTCATCGAGGCGGGGATCGAGGTGCGGCACGGGGTGCACCCGGTGCTGAAGGGAGTGCGCACGTTTTACGTCGACGACCCGGACGGGAACGAGGTCGAGGTGATCGGCCCGGCCTGAGCCGGCCCCTGCTCGACTGGGCCGTTTGGATACGAAAGGCCCGAGCCGGGCCGCGCGAATGGGCCGTTTGGATACGAAAGGCCCGAATTCGGTCTAGGTCGCCTGCGGCTTGGGCTCGGTCACCGGCTGGGGCCCGCGCGTGCCGAGCGCGACCGCCACGCCGATCAGCACCGCGATCGTGCCGGCGATGAGCGTCGCGGGCTCGGGAAGCCGGATGCGCAGCAGCGCGTCCAGCGAGTACGCGCCGGGCCCGGCGATGGCGATGGCGGCGATGGCGGCCAGGATCGAGAGGTTGAACTCGTAGCCGCCCTTG
>CBJLKR010000246.1:0-3027 GCA_966423695.1 uncultured bacterium
TCCGTTCTGAAGGACCACCGCGACGAACGCTCGCTGCTGCGCTCGGGCAAGCGCTACATGTCCAATATCACCATCGCCGCGTCCATTGACGAACTGAGTGCGCTTCCGGGGGACTTCCTTGGGACCCAGCTCGCCGCCTTCGCCCGAGAGGGACTCTTCACCGGGATCTATGCAGGTCCCCGGCGAAGCGCGATCGAACAGGACTTCGAGCACCGGCTCGCGGCCCTCTACGCGAGCGCGGACACGCCGCGCCTTTCCGGTGTCCAGATCAAGGCTCCGATGAATCTGGACGCGGGCGGCACGCTGTCGCCGAGTGTGCGCCTGCCGTTCACGCACATCCTCAAGCCTGCGGGCACAAGCGGCTTCGAGGCGCTGCCCCTCATCGAATGGGCCGGCCTCTCGCTCGCGCGGGCTGTGGGCCTTCCGGTACCCGAGGCGGCGCTGGTCCGGATGCCGGATGACATGCCCCCCGCCTTGCTGGTCGAGCGCTTCGACATTCGCAATCACGCCGGGGACACCCGTTTGCTGGCGATGGAGGACATGTGCTCCGTGCTCGCCCTCGACCCGCATGACAAGTACAGCGGGACCATCGAGCGCGTCTCGCGTGCCACGCGCGCGCTGTCCACCGCCCCGGAGGACGACCTGCTGATCCTCCTGCGGCGCGTGCTCTTCGCATGGCTCATCGCCGATGGCGACATGCACCTGAAGAACATGGCGCTGCTGAAGACGGCGCACGCCGGAGAGACCGTTTTCAGCGCCGTGCGTCTTGCGCCCGTGTACGACGCGCTTACGACCCATGTCTTTCCGGGGCTGAAGCACGATCGCATGGCGCTCAAGCTTGGCGGCAAGGACGAGCGGCTGCGCCGCGAAGACTTCCTGGCGATGGCCGCGCTGGCCGGCCTGCGCGCGACCGACGCCAACGCCGCCATCGATGATGTGCTGCACCGGCTGCCGGTGGCGCTCGATGCGATAGCGCTTCCGCAGCCGCTGCAGGTCAATGCGGCAGCGAGGGCCCTCATTGCCAAGACGCTGGACCTCTGTCGGGCGCGCGTCGCCGCCTTCGACTGACGGGCGAGGAGAGCCTGCCCACGATCGAGGAGGCGGAGCGCCTTGTTGGCCGCTCAGGTCCTGAATGTCAGGCCCGCCAGCGCGGCACCTCGCAGTTGCACGCGCATCGTGGCGCAGCGCCGCATCGCCGCCATGGAGAAGGCCAAGTTCATCAAGCGGCTGCCGCGCACCTCTACGGCGAACGGCAGCAACCCAAATCTCTACGACTTCAGCGGTCTCATCACCGCCGCCGAGCCTTTCGCCCGCGAAGAGCTCCAGGAAATCGAACAGCGCAAGAAGGCCAGCGCAGAGAAGTTGGCCCGCAAACGGCCACGGCTGGCCGTCGTCAACGGTTGAAAACGGCGTAGCTCAACGGACAGAGCGCCGGTGCGCAAGCGGCCTGCTGAGGGCCGCCTCTAGGATGCGCGGAGGTCGAAGACCCGCATCCTATCGTCACCGGAGGTGGGGGTTTCAACTCCCCCCGTTGTTCCCCAACGCCCCCGGCCCACCGGGCAGGCGTGGCAGCGCGTCCGCATACTCGGGTGTCTGTCCGTGCTCGATGAGTTGTCCGCGAAACACGTCCCTGAGCGGAGCAATCTCCCCGACAACCTGTGGAAAGACGTGCTCGATCATCATTGCTTGCTGCTTCCTTGGCGGAATCCCTCGTAGGCGAACGCCCCGGCGATCTTCTCGCAGTCCCGTTCGCTGACGCCAGCGGCCCGAGTGGTGGCGTACCAGGATGCCCGGACCTGCACTTCCATCGCATCGACGATGCCGCGCGCGTCGTCGGCGTCAAGGAGAAACCGCGCGCGCTGGCTCAGCAGGTTTTCGGCACCGGCAAGGCGTCCGGCGTCGCCGCAGGCCATGGCGAGGTCCCGCCGTTCGATGCTGATCGGCACCGCTGGTGTCAGGTCATACGCCGGAGAGAGCTTCCAGGCCGCGTCTTTCGCGATGACAGCGTGGTTCCGTGGATGATCGTCAACGTTGGAGATCAGCGCGTTGAAGCACATCCGCCGGAAAAGCTCCCGGGCGTTTTCCTCCGGGTCGTCGCACCCGCGCCGCAGCTCTTCGGCGAGCAACACGTAAGACCATTTGTCGCGTGACTGGTAGGTGTCCTCGGCCCGTAGCAGCGTGAGCGCGCTCACCATGCGCGCCCGCAGGTATCCGCCCTCGACCCTCTCCCGGTCGAAGCGCTTAACGAGCAGAACGTCCCGCCCACCGACAACCTCGACGCGGCTCTCCGCCGTCGTCAAACCGCAGGCGCGACCCAGCAGCAGCATCGCGTGCTCGACGCGCGCGCTGTTCCAGTCATCGTCGGGACGGTTGAACTTCGCGATCCAGAGCCCGGCCTCGTCTTCGACGACAGCCTTCGGACGCGCGCCGCCCATCGACGTGCCGATCAGCATCAGGTTCTCGACCTGCTGCGCGGCGTCAGCGTTCGCCGCAGCCGCCGGGGCATCCTCGTCAGCAACGATCTTGTCGGCAATCGCCTGAAGGTTCGCGAGGTCCAGTGTTTGGTTGAACGTGCGCTTTGGAGCGGGCGGGGCCTGATTGCGGCCAAAGCCCAGCGCGCCCGCACGGTCGTCCGGCGAGTACAGGAGGTACTCCATTTCACCGGGCTGCGCCTTGCCCAAGTGCCGCTGAATGACGCGTCGTCCCCAGTAGTCCGGGCTCGCGTCGCGCAGCGCGCCAAAGAGGCCTCCGAGCGTCACCGTGCTGTAGGTGCGGGGGGCGAGCTTCAGCTCGATCGGATCGAGCGCGACCGCGCTCGGGCGCTCCATGTAGCTGCGCCCGTAGACAAACCGCCCCTCCGGCACGTCCCTGCGGTTACGCCCCAGAACGAAGCGGCCAGCCGTGACCGGCTCAACCTCGCCCGGGAGCGTGATGTAGACGAAGCATTCCGACGGAGCTTCAGAAGTCAGTGCTCAGCTCCGTCTTTGGTCTGGCCCGTGCGCGCTCGCGAGCAAGAGCCAGGGTCTG
>CBJLKR010000247.1:0-3018 GCA_966423695.1 uncultured bacterium
CGCCATGCTCCCGCGCGAGCCGCGCGTCCTGATCGGCGTCGCCAGGGGCGGACGCTCAGGCTCGCGCGCCCGCATTGAAACGGTGCGCGATGCGACCGCGCACCTCGGTTTCGCCGCCCGCTCGTGGTACGCCGCGGCCGGCGAGCCTGCCGTAAACGGTGTGGCGGCGAAAGCTTCGGACGTCGTTCGCACCGCCCAGCGCGGGCTGCGGCCCGCCGCGATGCGCGCCGCCGAGGTCGTGGACATCCGGGCGCTGTTGAGCGCGCAGTCAATCGGTTGGTACGGACCGCTCGGCGCCGTGCCACGGGATCCGTCGAGGGGGGAAGACGATGGCACTGAACCGCAACGGCCAGACACGCTGGCCTCGTAGCCAGGACGGCATACGCCGGCGCGCGAGCGCCGGACGCTTCCTGAGCCGGGGCAAGATCTCGCGCCCGGCAAGCTGGGTCTTGCGCTTGATCGCCCTCGTGGTGATCGCGGTGCCGAGCCTGCTCGTCACGTCGCCGGGCTACGTCGCGTTCGCCAACAAGCTGCCGGATCCCAATGCGGTGACTTCCGGCATTCCGGAGGACACGCTCATCTACGCGGCGGACAACAAGACGCTGCTCGCGGACCTGCATCCGCCTGGCTACCAGGCGTACTACGAGCCGCTCTCGGACATGGGCACGCTGCTCCCGGAAGCGGTGATCTCGATCGAGGACCGCAACTTCTACAACGAGCCCGGCATCGATCCGCAGGGAATCGTCCGCGCGGCGACGGTCGACCTGCACTCGCACGCGGCGGTCGAAGGCGCGTCTACTATCACGCAGCAGCTCGTCAAGCTCCGCCTGGTCGGTAACGACGCCACGCTCGACCGTAAGTTGCGCGAGGCCTTGCTGGCCTTCCAGATCGAGCGCAAGTACACGAAGGCGCAGATCCTCGAGTGGTACTTGAACAGCGTGTTCTTCGCCAACACGGCTTGGGGCACGGCGGCCGCATCGAAGATCTACTTCCACACCGAGACGAAAGACCTCGACCTCGCGCAGGCCTCGATGCTCGCGGGCGTCATTCGCGGGCCGACGCTCTACAACCCGCTCGTGAACTGGACATCGGCCAAGAGCCGGCAGAAGACGGTGCTCGACGCCATGCTGCGCGACGGCAAGATCACGGCTGCCCAGGCGGCGGAGGCTTTCGCCGAGGACATATCTCCTCCGGCGCACATGTTCACGCCGTCCAACACCGTCCTCTACCCAGCCTTCGTCAGCTACGTCACCGGCCAGCTGATCAACCAGTTCGGCTCCGGCGCCACTTACACCGGCGGCCTCCGTGTGGTCACGACGCTGAACGCGACGCTGCAGGACATCGGCCAGGCGGCGGTGACCAACAACATCAACAGGCTGGCATGGCGCAACATCCACCAGGGCGCACTCGTCGCCATCGACCCGACCTCGGGCGCGATCATGGTCATGGTCGGATCCGCGAACCCCAACGGGTACGGAGGTCAGTACAACCTCGCGGTGTGGCCGCCTCGCAACCCCGGTTCGTCGATGAAGATCTTCACCTACACGGCGGCCATCGCGAGCGGCAAGTTCACGATGACGACGCCGATCCAGGACAGCGCGATCTCCATCCGCGATGGCAATGCCTATTGGAAGCCGCAGAACTACGACGGCAAGTACCACGGGACATGCGCGCTCCAGGTGTGCATGGGCAACTCGCTCAACATTCCCGCGGTCAAGGTCGAGCTCGGCATCGGCGTCTCAACGGTCGTGACGCTGGCGCGGACGATGGGCGCCCCGCCTTACGTGCCGCACGGCGTCGACGCCAGCGGCTACCCGGTCTACACGAACGACGACCCGCTGGAGACGTTCGGGCCTTCACTGACGCTTGGCGGCTACGGCGAGACCCCGTTGCAGATGGCTACGGGCGCCTCGGTGCTGGCGACGCAGGGCCTCCTCCGCGAGCCTTACGCGATCAACCTCGTCATGCAGGGAGGCCAGCTCGTGTACGTGCACCAGCTCGAGCCCGGCAAGCGAGTCCTCGACCCGCGGGTGGCTTTCATCATGGAGCAGATCATGTCCAACGACAACAACCGGGCCATGATCTTCGGTCGCAACTCGCTCCTGACCCTGCCGGGTCGGCACGTGGGGGCAAAGACCGGCACCTCCGACTCGTTCTCGGATGCGTGGACGGTCGGCTACACGCCGCACATCGCGGTCGCGGTGTGGGGAGGCAACGCCGACTGGCGCATGAAGATGACGCAGGGCTCGGACAGCTACTACATCGCGGTGCCCATGTGGCACACGTTCATGCAGCAGGCGCTCGACTCGATGGGCATGGGCGACGAGTGGTTCGCGCAGCCCAGCGGCCTCGTCACGGCGTCGTGCCACGGGCAGGTCGCGTGGTACATGCCGGGCACCCACTGCTAGGCCGGTGGCGCCGATGGGCAGCGTGCGGTTCGACAAGCGAGGCCGGCGGCTGGAGGACACCGGGCGTGGGTGCGGCTGCCAGCAGTGTGCCGACGCCCGGGCCCCGCGCTACGAGCGCAGGGCGGTGGCGGTGACGGGCCGGAGGCGACGCTGGAGTTGGTGGCGCCGGCGCCTGGTCAGCTTTCCCGGCGTCCTTCGCCGCCGCCGCCGCCCGGACGCGCCAGACGCCCCCGACGCCCCCGCGATTTGACCAAAGCGCCGGGCCAATCCACTCCCGATATCCCGCGATTTGATCAAACCGGCTAGCGAGTCGGGCCGTTAACAGGCACGGTTCCACTCGCGCCAGGTTCGCCGCATCGTATTCACGTGGTCGATCGGTGGAGCACGCTGATTCGGTGGCGTGACAGGTTGCCGCCTGATGCGGTCTTCGCCGGCCCGACCGCGGCCTGGATGCACGGCCTGGACCTCGAGGGGAACGATTTCGTCGAGGTGGGCGTAACGCTCAAGTCCGGGATTCGATACAAGGACGGCCTCAGCGTTCGCCACCTGATCTTCGAACCCGGCGACGTGACGACGATTCGGGGTCTCAGCGTGACGACGATCCACCGCA
>CBJLKR010000248.1:0-2889 GCA_966423695.1 uncultured bacterium
GAAGCCCGAGGTGGTCGCCGGGCAGATCCACGACGCCAACGGCTACGTCGCCATCGTCTGCAAGCTCGTGATCGGCAACCGTGACGGCGAGCGCGGCGGCCAGGCCCTGGCCGAGGTGGCGGCCGCGATCGAGGTGCCGCGTGGGGCGCTCGTCCACGCGACGGATCCGAGCACGCTCGTGATCCTGTGGCCGGTCGACGCGGCGCCGGACGTCGAGCGCGCGCGGCAGTTCGTCGCGCAGCTGCACGACGAGGCTTCGCAGCGCTCAGGCAGCCTTCGCGCGCGCGTCCGCGCGGGGATCGGCGGCTATCACCCGGGCCTGCACGGCATCGCCCGCTCCTACCTCGAGGCGCAGCAGGCCATCGAGGCCGGCCGCAAGCTGCGCCCTGATTCGATGATCCACGGCCACGACGAGGTCATCCCGCATCTCGTCCTCGCCCAGCAACCGCTCCTCGCCGAGCGATTCGTCAACCACAGCCTCGGCAGGCTGATGAACCCCAAGCTGCGCAATCGCACCCAGCTGCTGGAGACCCTGGACGCGTACCTCGCCAAGGGGTCGGTGAAGGACGCGGCCCGCTCGCTCGGCCTGCACCGTCACACCGTCCTCTACCGGCTCGACAAGCTCAAAGAGCTCCTCGGCGGCGACCTGGACGAGCCGGCCACCCGGCTACGGCTCCAGCTCGCCCTGGATTTACAGAAGTTGATCTAGGTCGTTCTTGGACCCCGAGTCCAAAGAACCCCGGGTCTTTTGCCACATCATGAGGCTGCCGCTTGGCCGTCGCGTCCGTATGCTGGTCTTATGAATTCCCCCCACCGCAACGGGCGACGCGTGGCCGTCACGGGGATGGGTTTCGTAACCCCGATCGGCAGCGACATGGAGACCGTCTGGTCGAACCTGGTCGAGGGCGTGTCCGGCGTGGGCCGGATCACGCGGTTCGACACCACGAACTTCGACACCAAGATCGCCGCCGAGGTCAAGGACTTCAACGCCGAGGACTACATGGACCGCAAGACGGCCCGGCACATCGGCCGCTACTGCCAGTTCGCGCTCGCCGCCTCCAAGCAGGCGCTCGCCCAGGCCGGCCTCGACCCGGCGCAGATGAACCCCGACGACGTCGGCGTGATCGTCAGCTCCGGCATCGGCGGGATGGAGGAGATCGAGAAGAGCCACACCGCGCTGATGGAGCGCGGACCGAAGCGCATCAGCCCGTTCACGGTGCCGATGATGATCGCGGACATGGCGGCGGGCATCGTCGCCATCCACACCCATGCCGGAGGCCCGAACTTCGCCATCGTCAGCGCGTGCGCGTCGAGCGCGCACGGCATCGGTGAGGCGTCCGAGATCATCAAGCGCGGCGACGCGATCGCAATGCTCGCGGGAGGAAGCGAGGCGACGATCACGCCGCTGACGATGGGCGCGTTCTGCCAGATCAAGGCGACGAGCGAGCGCAACGACGAGCCCGAGAAGGCGTGCCGTCCATTCGACCTCGGTCGCGACGGCTTCGTCATGGGTGAGGGCTCGGTGATGTTCGTGCTCGAGGACATGGATCACGCCCACCAACGGGGCGCGCGGATCCTCGCCGAAATCGCGGGCTACGGCGCCAGCGCAGACATGTACCACTTCACCGCGCCGCAGCCCGAAGGCAAGGGGGCGGCTCGGGCGATGAAAGCCGCGCTCGCGGCGAGCGGAGTCGACCCACAGTCGGTGGGCTACGTCAACGCGCACGGAACGTCCACCAAGCTCGGCGACGTCGCTGAGACGAAGGCGATCAAGTCGGTGTTCGGCGACCACGCCCACAAGCTGGCCGTGAGCTCGACGAAGTCGGTGCACGGCCACCTGCTTGGCGCCGCGGGCGCAATCGAGGCGGCCGCATGCGTGCTCGCGCTCGGGCGCGGACTGCTTCCGCCGACCATCAACCTCGACGACCCCGACCCGGAGTGCGACCTCGACTACGTGCCCAACAAGGCGCGCAAAGCCGACATCGACGTGGCGATCTCGAACTCATTCGGGTTCGGTGGCCACAATGCGACGCTCGTCATCAAGAAAGCCCCGGCCAACGGGCGCTAACAGGAGGAAGCCCCATGGCAACCCAGCTCGACTTCAAAGACCTGCAGGACCTCGCCGGCGAGATCCTCGGCGTGGACCCGGAGCAGGTGCAGATGGACAAGAGCTTTCAGCGCGACCTCGCCGCCGACTCGCTGGACCTGGTCGAGCTGATCGCCGCGATCGAGGACAAGTACGACGTCGAGCTTCCAGACGAAGAGCTCGAGAAGATGAAGCTGATCTCCGACCTCTGGAAGTACCTGGAGCTGAAGACCGCCGAGCGGCTGGAGGCCTAGGCGCGATGGCCATCACCACGAACTACCGCACGCGCTCGGACGCGGTGCCCCTCCGCTCGTTCGAGGCCAAGGGCCGCCGGAGCGCGATCGCCGGCCTCGGCGTGCACGCGCCTGAGAAGGTGCTGTCGAACTTCGACCTCGAGAAGATGATGGACACGTCCGACAAGTGGATCACCGAGCGCACCGGCATCCGCCGCCGCCACATCGCAGAGCCGGGCACCACCACGTGCGAGATGGCCACCAGGGCGGCCCGCGCCGCGCTCGAAGCGGCCGAGGTGAGGCCTGAGGACCTGGACATGATCCTGGTCGGAACGTCGTCGCCCGACGGTCCGTTTCCCTCCGTCGCGTGCCGCGTGCAGAACGAGCTCGGTGCCCCGGGCGCGGTCGCGTGGGACACGCTGGCCGCGTGCACGAGCTTCGTCTACGCGCTGTCGGTGGCGGACTCGTTCATCGCCACGGAGCGCGCGGACACGGTGCTCGTAATCGGCGCCGAGGTGCTGTCGCGGATGCTCGACTTCAGCGACCGTGGAACCGCGGTCATCTTCGGCG
>CBJLKR010000249.1:0-2775 GCA_966423695.1 uncultured bacterium
CTTGCCGATGTGCGCGAGCGCGGCGCGGCCGAGGTCGTCCGGCGCCGTGTCGCGCACGCGGTGCAGCTTGCCGGTGCTGTCGAGGCGGACGACCTGCCGCTCCAGCAGCGTCGCGACGACGAACTCGCCGAGCCGGTGACGTCCGCCGGTCAGCAGCGCGAATTCCTCGGGCCGCTCCGGCGCGGCCACGCCGTCGCCCTGCGACAGCCGCCTGGCGCGCATCACGCCGTACAGCGCCACCGCCAGCAGGAGGCCCAGGTAGAGGCCCGTGAACACCGGTCCGGGAATGCCCCAGGTGTCGGTCATGAGTCCGCCCTCCCTCGTCCGTGTGCGGAGACTACGTTCGAGGAAGGGCGGCGGGTTGCTCGCTTAAGGAGGATTTAGGACTCGGGTACCAGTTTCAGCGAGATGGAGTTGATGCAGTACCGCTGGTCGGTCGGGGTCGGGTAGCCCTCGCCCTCGAAGACGTGCCCGAGGTGGCTGTGGCACGAGGCGCAGAGCACCTCGATCCGCTTCATGCCCATGGTGCGGTCTTCGCGCAGCAGCACCGCGTCGGAGTCCGCCGGGTCGAAGAACGACGGCCAGCCGCAGTGGCTCTCGAACTTCGTGTCGCTGCGGAACAGCTCGGCACCGCACGCGCGGCACTCGTAGACGCCGGTGGTCTTGGTGTCGGTGTACTCACCGGTGAACGGCCGTTCGGTCCCCGCCTGGCGGAGCACGGCGTACTCGTCGGGGCTGAGCTGCGCCCGCCATTCCTGTTCGGACTTCACGACGCGCGGGGTCGCGCCGACAACGGGTTTCATACCTTTCACCCGATCCACGTTACGCCGCGAGCCAGGCGAGGGCGTGCACGACGATGTCCCATGCGGCCACGATCACGCCGAGCACGATGAGCACGACGATCAGGGCCGACACCCAGTAGCGCAGCCCGCCGAGCCGGTTGCTGGAGTCGGCGAAGTCCGCGACGCCGTCGAGGGCGGCTTCGATGGTGTAGTTCGGACCGCAGCGTTCGATGCGGTCGAGGTGCTCGGCGAACGCGCGCGCCTCCGGGTCCCACGGGTCCAGGCCGACCAGGTCCTCGTGGAAGCGAGGATTCTGGCCCGGCAGCGAAGCTCCGTTGTCGGCCATGCCTCCACGGTAGGCCATCCGGGCCGGTCAGCCCACCAGGCGCGCGTTAAGTCTCAGTTGCTCCTGCTGGTGGCGGGGCGGGGCCCGGTTTCCCGGCCGTGGACGCCACGTCGTCCACGGCCAGGAAAGGACACCGGATTGCTGAATCGATCAAGGCCTACACGCACAAGGCCGGGGTGCGGTACTCTGCGCCGCCGGAGATGGATAGGATTCCGTAGTTGCATCCTGGGCCCACCCACGTGGGCCAAACGTGCCCGTAAATGTTGTGCGAACTCATCTGCTCGTAAGGGGCGTAGAATCGTGTTCCGGCCGGGTTCATTCATACCACGCGGCCGAGAAATGGGCTTCCGCCCCATTTTTCGTAGGTGACGTTGATTTGGCCCTGCTGGTTGACGGGCGACACGTACAGGCAGAGGCTGCCGTTGGAGAGGTTGAGGCAGGCTGGGGGAGCCTTGATTGAGTTCTTGCCGGCCGTGTCGGCAGAAGCTGGAGAAGTCAAGTTCAGTACGCAGGCGACCAAGAGAACTGTGAAAGTGAGCAATCTGGTTATTGGAGACAGCTTCACAAGCCCTCCTCGATTGGTTATCCGCTGTGGATCTTACGGCTGAGGATCTTGGGAACCAATGCTCCATTAGAGTGCTGGGCCTGGTCCGGTTAAAGGTGGCGCTGGCTTGTTTTGAACATGGATTCTTGCGAAATAGTGCCCGAAATCGTCGATCGAGTAGCTGATTCGCTTTGTGTCGGGTCGCTCACCGCTGCTTTGGTTGGCGGGCTGTCGAACGCGGCAGCCCGTCTCAGTATCCGGGGGTCGAGGGCTGACCGCTGCGCGTGTCGCCGGCGATCTTGAGGTTGCCTCCGCCGGAGTCGATCACGCGGACGTTCTTGGTCTCGTTGGCCGCGCCCTTGTACTTCAGGGTGATCTGGATGTCGACCGAACCGTCGTCGTTGTTGGCGCGCTTGTAGGCGTTGGCCCCGCCGTAGCCGTTCAACGGGTGCTGTGACCAGAACGTCTGGAAGGCTGCCTGGTCGCCGTAGATCGCCTGTGCGTCGGGGGTGAGCATGGCCCAGGCGGCGCCGGGATCTTCGTTCACCTTGCTGTAGAACGCGATCACCTGATTGCCGGCGGGCTGCCACTCGACCTTCCCGTTCGAGGCATCGTTCGGCACGGAGCTGTTGCTCGTCGAGTTGCTCTTCGGGGCGCTTCCGGTGGCGCTGGGCGCGCTGGACGTCGACTGGCCGGCCTGGTTGTTGGCCGCACCCCCGCCGCCACCGGAGTTGAGGACCAGGAACACGATGACCGCGACCACGACGACCGCGGCACCGGCCCCGGCGAACAGCGCGTACTTGCGCTTGTTGTCCGGTTTCGGGGTGTTCGACGAATACTGGGGAGCCCTGGCCGTCGGCGCGGCCGCGGGCATCGGTCTGGGCGGCGTGTTCGGCGGGGCTGCGGGCGAGCGCATCGGCATGAACGCCGCGGTCGGGCGCGGCGGGTTCGACGGCGTCTTGTTCGCCGGGACGGGGGTGCCCGCCGGCGGTGACTACGGCGCCTGTCTCTCGGTCCGCTGCCACGGCGGGCGCTCGCCGCCGGCCGCGGTCGCGGCGGTTTGGCGGCCCGCGCCGCCCGCCAGCAGCGGCGGCGACGCCGTC
>CBJLKR010000250.1:0-2760 GCA_966423695.1 uncultured bacterium
AGCAAACAGGCCACGCGGCCAAGCGCGCGGAGGCGATCCTCAGCGCGTTCGGCATGAAGGTCGGCGGGACGTACTCCGGGGTCGCCCTGGCGGGGAAGTTTGCCGAGCACCCGAAGGGACCCTTGCTCGCCGCGCACGACCCTTCGACGGGGGCAGTCCTGGCCCAGGTCGAGACCGCTGGTCCCGGCCAGGTCGGGGAGGTCACCGCCGCGGCTCATCGCGCCTTCCAGCGCTGGCGCATGGTCCCCGCCCCCAGGCGGGGCGAGATCGTCCGCCTGCTCGGCAACGCCTTTCGCGAGCGGAAGGAGGACCTCGCCCGGCTCGTCAGCCTCGAGAACGGCAAGATCCTGACCGAAGGGCGCGGCGAGGTGCAGGAGGTCATCGACATCTGCGACTTCGCGGTCGGCCAGTCACGCCAGCTCTACGGCAACCAGATGCACTCGGAGCGGCCGTCGCACCGGCTGACCGAGCAGTACCACCCGCTGGGCGTCGTCGGCATCATCTCCGCCTTCAACTTCCCTCTCGCCGTGCCGGGGTGGGGTTGGGCGCTTGCGGTCGTCTGCGGGGACAGCGTGGTGTGGAAGCCCTCGAGCCTGACGCCGTTGATCTCGATCGCCGCCCAGAAGATCTTCCACGAGGTGACCAACGGCACCGAGGCTGAGGGCATCTTCGGGCTGGCGATCGGCGGTGGAAGCGTCGTCGGAGAGGCGCTGCTCGCCGACCCCCTCGTGCCTTTGATCCAGGCCACCGGGTCGTGTTCGCTGGGCGAACGCGTGACCGCCGCCACGGGCAAGCGCGGCGCGCGGGCGATCCTCGAGCTCGGCGGCAACAACGCCGTCGTCGTAATGGACGACGCCGACCTCGACCTGGCCTTGACTGCGGTCGCATTCGGCGCGGTGGGCACGGCGGGACAGCGGTGCACGAGCACGCGCCGGCTGATCCTCCAGCGCGGCATCGCCGATGCGTTCGTGGACAGGCTCGCGCGCGCCTATTCGACCGTGCGCATCGGGAATCCGCTGGACGAGGGAACGCTGATGGGTCCGCTCATCTCCGCCGACGCGGTCGAGGCGTTCGCCGACGGTGTGACGGCGATCGAGCAGCAAGGCGGCGAGCTGGTTTGCGGCGGCAAGGTGCTCGACGACCGGCCGGGATACTACGTGCAGCCGACGATCTTCCGGTCCACGGCCGAGATGCCGATCACGCACGAGGAGGTGTTCGCGCCCATCCTCCACGTCTTCACCGTCGACACGCTCGACGAGGCCATCGCGCTGAACAACGCCGTCCCCCAGGGCCTGTCGAGTGGGCTCTTCACGCGCAGCCTGCGGTCGGCGGAGACGTGGCTTTCCGCGGCGGGCTCGGACTGCGGCATCGCGAACGTCAACGCCGGCACCTCGGGCGCCGAGATCGGCGGCGCGTTCGGCGGTGAGAAGGCGACGGGCGGCGGCCGGCAGGCCGGTTCGGACTCTTGGAAGGCTTACATGCGCCGGCAGACGAACGTCGTCAACTACGGCACCGACCTGCCGCTTGCGCAGGGCGTGGAGTTCGACCTGACTTAAGAGAGGACGAGGGGCCGGCGCCGACCGCCGGCGCCGGCCTGGCTCACGCTCGGGCTAGCGCTGCTGCTGCGCGCGTGCCTGGCGTGCGCCCTGGTGGATGTTGTCCGCCGCCGTCTCGACGTCCATGTTCTGGCCTTCCGCAGCCTTGCGCAGGTCGTCGAGCGTGATGTCGCTCGGCTTGTGTCGCTCGTTGTACTCACCGCAACCGCAGTTCAAGCACATGGATCCTTCTGGACCTCCTATCTGTTCGGTTTGGCGGCGCTGACGTCCGAACGCATCTGGTGAGCCCGTGAACGGGCGCGCCACGTCCAGCCCAGCGCGCCTGCAACCTTGAAAACGCGCCGGCTGCGGCCGCCTACCCGCGAGAATCTGCGATTGAGTTGAGCGCCCTCCGCCGGATCGCCGTGCTCACGCGCGAATACCCGCCTGAGGTGTACGGCGGCGCGGGCACGCACGTCGAGTACCTCGTGCGCGAGCTCCGCAAGCTCGTGAGCGTGACGGTGCACTGCTGGGGTTCGCCGCGGTCCGAGCCCGACGTTCGCGCCTACCGCGCGTGGGACGAGCTCGCAGAGCCCAAGCCGGAGGCGGCGGCGCTGGAGGCGATGTCGATCGACCTTGCCATGGCCGCGGGCGTCAAGGGCAGCGACCTCGCCCACAGCCACACCTGGTACGCGAACCTCGGCGGCCACCTGGCCAAGCTCATGTGGTCGATCCCGCACGTGATGACGATCCACAGCCTCGAGCCGCTGCGGCCCTGGAAAGCCGAGCAGCTCGGCGGCGGCTACGCGCTGTCTTCGTGGTGCGAGCGGACGGCGATAGAGGCTGCGGACGCGGTGATCGCAGTGTCGGCCGGCGTGCGCCGGGACGTGCTCGACTGCTACCCGGCCGTCGAAACCGGCCGCGTGCACGTCATCCACAACGGCATCGACCCCAACGTGTATCGCCGGCAGCACTCGGCCGAGACCCTGGCGCGTTACGGCGTCGACACGACGAGCCACTACGCGTTCTTCAACGGCCGGATCACACGCCAGAAGGGCCTGCCGCTGTTGCTGGCCGCGGCCCTCCAGTTCGAAAGCAGGCACCAGCTGGTCATCGCCGCGAGCAGCCCCGATACGCCTGAGATCGCGGCCGAGGTGAACGCCCTCGTGAAACGGGTGCGCGACGCGGGCCGCCACCTCGTCTTGATCGACCGCTACATCTCGCG
>CBJLKR010000251.1:0-2753 GCA_966423695.1 uncultured bacterium
GGTTGAAGCCCGAGTCGTCGTCCTCCTCCCCGCACAGCGCGCTGCCGTGGCGGACGGCCCACGACGCGCCCTGGCCCCAAGCGCGCAGCTCGAAGCGGCCGTCGCGCCCCGCGATGTGCAGCGTCGCGGCTCCTTCGGGCGTGCGCGTCGCGAGCCACACAGCGTCGTCCTCGCGCCGCGCCCACGGTCCGTAGCCCAGCGGCGCGAGCGTGCGGCGAAGGTTGAGGGGATGGCGCGGCGTAAAGACGTCCTGCGCATCCGCCGTGGCAACCACTACGGGTGGAGAGGTTACTTGCTGAGCGGGATGGTAAAAGTGAAGGTGCTGCCGGCGCCGGACTCCGACTCGACGGTCAGGTCGCCGTCGTGCATGCGGGCGATCTCACGTGAGAGCCACAGGCCGAGCCCGGTGCCTTCGACGTGGATGTTCGAGTCGATGCGCGCAAAGCGCCTGAACAGGTTCTTCTGATCGTCGCTGGAGATGCCGACGCCCTTGTCGGCGACGGTCACGAACGCGTTGTTCCCATTGCGACGTACGGCAACCTCGATCTCGGTGCCGGACGGCGAGTACTTGGCCGCGTTGCTGAGCAGGTTGCGGATGACGATCTGGAAGCGGTCGGGGTCGACCTCGGCGTCGATGGGATGGGCGGGCGTGTCGACCCGAACCTCGTGCCCGCTGAGCAGGATGCGAAGGCCGTCGACCGCCGCGTCCGTGAGCTCGACGATGTCGGTGCGATGACGCTTCAGGGCCAGCCGTCCCTCCTCCAGGCGCGAGGCCTCGATCATCTGCTCGACCATCCAGTTGATCTCGTCCGATTTCGAGATGAGAAGCGGCAGCACGGATTGTGCCTTCGGCGAGAGGTCGCCAAGCGCACCGGCCTCGAGCATCGTGAGATAGCCCTTGATCACCGTCATGGGCCCTCGGAGCTCGTGCGAGGCGACGTTGAGGAAGTCGGTCTTCGCGCGCTCGAGCGCCGCCACCTTTTCGTTCAGAGTCACGCGGTCGAGTCCGGCCCCGATGCTCGCCGCGTACTGGCGCAGCCGCGCGATCTCGTCGTCGCCGAAGAGCGGGCTCAGGCGCCCGGTGGCGATCGCGATCGCGCCCATGCCCTTGTTCAGTTCGAGCGGGACGACGACCGTCGTCCCCGATCGCCACGGCTCGCTTCCTTTGGCCGCAGCGGCCAGAGAGTGCACGCCGGCGAGCTCGCTCATGCGTCCGGCCTCGTCGCGCGTGACGCCGCGCGAGGCGAGGATCGACCCGTCGGCGTCGACCACGTAGGAGGCGTCGCCGCCGATGAGGCGCTCAGCCCACATCAGCGCGCGTTCGGCGAGCGTCTCGCGGTCGGGGCTGTACGTCAGGAGGTCGTGAAGCGCCAGCCGGAACTGTTCCTCCTCCGGCTGCCGCCAGATGCGGCGCAGCCACACCGGCGGGAAAAACGAGACGTAGAGAACCGGCACGATGAGCAGCGCCACCAGCTCGATCGCAAGCTGGACGCCGTCGTTGAAGCTGCCCGCCAGCGTGCCGACGAGGACGACCGCCAGCAATGCCGCGTAGCCGGTGCTCAACGCGCGGAGACGGGCGGACTCGACCGATGGACGGTCGCGGGACGCCGTCCAGAAGCTGACGATCGGCTCGAGGATGCAGAAGGACCACATGCCGAGGGTCGCGGCGAGCGCCAGGGTCTGCACCGGCGAATGCGGGCTGTCGGGCGCCGCCGGCAGCTGAACCACGACGTCGACCACGCCGATGGCGACGATCGCCAGGGCGATGAGCCGCATGGTCAGCGGCTCGAAGGGGACGAAGGTGTCACGGAAGGCGAGCAGGCCGTATCCGGATATGAGAAAGACGGCGGCGGCGATGTCGGTGATGGCCTGCGCCGCCGGGCCGCTTCCGCCCAGGATCGGCGCCAGCAGCATCATCACGGCGAGCGAGCTGAGCGCGATGGCGAGGTTCCCGTGCCGGCGGTCAGGCTCCCGGAACCAGCTGATGACGGTGCGTAGTGCGAGGACGCCGAACGCGATGTCGATGGCAAGCTGGAGCGCAAGGAAGGGATAGGCCATGGTCGGCAGAATAGCCTACACGACGATTTTTCAAGGACAACCAACCTAATGGATTCGGTAAGTTACCCGACATATCGCCAGCGACCGCCCGGGGTTTTTAGACCGGGGTCAGCTGGACCCCCTGGGGATCCGTCTGAGGGGCCTCGAGGCGCCTGATCTCGAACGACCTCAGTCCGCGGACGCCGGCATCGATCGGCGCGGCGTGCCGGCCTTCGAGGACGTTGATGCCCAGGTGGTGGTGGTAGCCGTCCCAGCTGAGGAACCGCATCACGTGGCCGGCGGCCGCCGTCATCTCCATGCCCAGGCCCTCGTAGAACCGCTGGCTGACGTCCAGGTCGATGACGTTCAGGTGCATGTGGCCGAGGACGGTGCCCTCGGGCAGCCTCTTCTCCGGCGGGCGCGCGATCCTCAAAAGCCGCTCGAAGTCGAGGTGGACGGTGCCGATGTCCAGCCTGCCCGAGGGGTACCGCCACTCGCTGCGCGGGCGGTCGGCGTAGACCTCGATCCCGTTGCCCTCCGCGTCGTCGAAGTAGAGCGCCTGGCTGACGAGGTGGTCGGCGGTGCCCGTCAGCGGCAGGCGTTCCTCGAGCGAGCGCCGCAGGAAGCCACCCAGCTGCTCCTCTTCAGGCAGCAGGAGAGCGAAGTGATACAGGTCCGCCGTGTGCCGCGGCCGCTCCTTGCCGTCCGGGAGGGCG
>CBJLKR010000252.1:0-2640 GCA_966423695.1 uncultured bacterium
CCCGGCGTCCCCCTCCCCTCCGCCCCCTGTTCTTCCCCTCCCGGGTCGGCGAGGTGCCCGGGGAATACTGCCCCGGTGAGTTCAGCGTCAACGCTCGCGGCCAGGTCAAGCTCATCGGCGCGGCCCAGCGCATCATCCGCGGCGCCTGGCTGCTCTCGAGCGTAGTCGTGGTCGAGGGCGCCGCCGGGCTGCGCGCGGTGCTCGAGGACGTGTATGGCGCACTCGGGCTCGAATGGAACCCGGAAACCACCGGCGCGGTCGCCGAGGAAGCGCCCGGCGTGGGCGTCGAGGACGTGCGGCGGGCGCTCCTGGCGCAGTACGCGGCGCGCTACCGCCTCATGCCGGCGGCGATCGACGGTCACGCGCTGTCCCGCGCGCGTGCGCTCCTCGCCCGGCACGGGGTGGAAACTCAGCGCGTGTGATGAACCTCCTGGAGCCCGTAGACCGGCGTGTCGATGCCCTCGGCCCGAGCCTTGAGCTGAAGCGCGAGATACAGCGAGTAGTGCCGTGATTGGTGGAGGTTGCCGCCGTGGAACCAGAGTCCCGCTTGTTGGGTCGGCTTCCACATATTGCGCTGCTCCCCCTCCCACGGCCCCGGGTCCTTCGTCGTGCCCGACCCGAGTCCCCACACCTTCCCGACTTTGTCGGCCACCTCCGGCGAGATCAGGTCCGCGACGAAGCCGTTCATCGACTCGTACCCGGTCGCGTAGACCACGAGGTCGGCCGGCAGCTCCGCGCCGTCGGCCATCACCACCGCGTCCTCGGTCAGGTGGTCGACCTGACCCGGTTGCAGCCTGATCTCGCCGCTGGCCACGAGCTCGGAAGCGCCGACGTCGATGTAGTAGCCCGAGGCACGCCGCAGGTACTTCATGAACAGCCCGGAACCGTCCTCGCCCCAGTCGTGCTGGAAGCCCGCTGCCTCGAGGCGCCGATAGAAGTCGGCGTCTCGCTCGCGGATCTGCTCATACACCGGGATCTGCAGGTCGGCCATGATCCGGTACGGGATCGAGGCGAACGTCATGTCGGCCTTTTCGGTGGTCATGCCCCCGGCCACCGCCTCCTCTGAGTAGAGCGCGCCAAGAGCGATGTCCATCAGCGTGTCGGACCGGACGACGTGGGTCGAGGAGCGCTGCACCATCGTCACCTCGGCGCCGTGTTCCCAGAGCGCCGCGCAGATGTCGTGAGCCGAGTTGTTCGAGCCGATCACGACGGCCCGCTTTCCCCGATATGCGTCCGGTCCCGGGTGCGCCGAGGAGTGGTGCTGGTCGCCCTTGAAGCGATCCGCACCCGGAAAGTGCGGCGTGTGCGGTCTGCCGGACATGCCCGTGGCCATGACCAGCTGTTTCGGCCGCAGGGTGATCTCCTCGCCCTCGCGCTCGACGAGCAGGGTCCACTCGCCGACGTCCTTGTCGTAGCGCGCACGCTTGGCGAGGGTTGACCCCCAGTAGTTCAGTTCCATCACGCGCGTGTACATCTCGAGCCAGTCGGCGATCTTGTCCTTGGGCGAGAACACCGGCCAGTTCGGCGGGAACTTCACATAGGGCAGGTGGTCGTACCAGACCGGGTCGTGCAGGCATAGCGACTTGTATCGCTTGCGCCACGAATCGCCCGGCCGGGGGTTTCGCTCGACGATGATTGTCGGCACTTCGAGCTGCCGCAGCCGGGCGCCGAGCGCGATACCGCCCTGGCCGCCGCCCACGATCACGACGTATGGCTGGGCCGTGAGCCCCAACTCCTCCGCCTCGCGGCGGCGGTCCTCGAGCCAGGTGTGGCGATCCGGGTTTGCCCCGTGCTCGACGCCCTTCGGGCGGCGCGGACCTAGATGCTGCTCGTAGCCCTTGAGTTCATCGAGCGCGGTCAAGAGCGTCCACGCCTTCCCGTCGACCAGGCGCAGGTGCCCGCTCCCCCGCCCCACCTCGGTCTCGAACTCCAGCCACGCCTCAGCGACGCCGTCCGCGCTGCTCGGCCCTTCGCGGACGCGCCAGCCGCGCGGCTTCGTATGCCTGAGCGTGTGCTCGAGCATGTCCCGGACACCTGCCGGCCCCTCCACTGTCTCGATGTTCCACGTAAACGCGACGAGGTCTCGCCAGAAGCTCTGCGGCGCGAACATCTCGCTCACGGCGGCGGCATCGTCGCGCGCCAGCGCGTCGTCGAAGCGCGACAGCCACTGGTCGATTTCGGCCGCGACAGGGTTGCGGGTGGCGGTGCTCGACATGGTCTCTCCTCCTGGGCCGGTGGCGGGGGATCCATTGTCTCCCAGCTACGGCACGTAAGCGCCAAGTGGCGGCCCTGCGGTAGAACTTCGCGAGGCGAACCTATCCGAGCGCAGCGAGCCTTCGCGCGGCCTCGGCGATCACCTCGGGCCGCTTGCAGAAGGCGAAGCGCACCAGCGTCCGCGCGGCCTCCTTGTCGTCGTAGAACACGCTGGTCGGAATCGCCACGACGCCGCAGCGCTCTGGAAGCGCGGCGCAGAAGGCCATCGCGTCCTCCCCTACTTGCGCGTTCACGAAGTATGTGCCGGCCGGGACGATCGGCCGCAGGCCGGCCGCGCGAAGACCGTCACACAGCTGATCGCGCTTGGCGCGCAGATCGTCCGCCAACGCCTCGACGACCTCGCGCGGCAGACGCAGCGCGGCCGCG
>CBJLKR010000253.1:0-2634 GCA_966423695.1 uncultured bacterium
GGTGAAGGCGGGCAAGCTCGGGCGCAAGAGCGGCGAGGGCTGGTACACCTACCCGAAGACGCCATGAAGCTGCACCACGTCGGCGTGGCGGTCGACGACCTCGACGCCGCCGTCGAGCTCTACCGCACGCAGTTCGGCGCCGAGCTGACACACCGAGCCTCGAACGACGAGCTGACCGCGGCATTTCTCCGCGCGGGGGAGGCCGAGGTCGAGCTCCTGCAGCCTTTGCGGGAGGACACGCCGGTGGGCAAGTTCCTGGCGAAGCGGGGTCCAGGGCTCCATCACATCGCGCTCGCCGTGCCGGACATCGACAGCGCCATGGCCGACGCGCGCGCGCAGGGCCTCGAGCTCATCGACCAGCAGCCGCGCGTGGGCCTGCACGGGACGCGCATCGCGTTCATCCACCCCAAGAGCGTCGGCGGCGTGCTCACGGAGCTCGTCGAGGAATGACCGAAGAGGTCCTCAACGATTCCGGCCTGCCCCTGAAGCCGGTCTACTCGGTCGAAGACCGGCGAGCGGAGGAGGCGTCGCCCGGCATGTTCCCGTTCACCCGCGGCATCCACAAGGACATGTACCGGGGCCGGCTGTGGACGATGCGCCAGTACGCCGGCTTCGGCACCGCGGCCGAGTCGAACAAGCGCTACCGGTTCCTCCTCCAGCAGGGCCAGACGGGTCTGTCGGTCGCCTTCGACCTGCCCACCCAGATCGGCTACGACTCCGACGACCCGATGGCCAACGGCGAGGTGGGGAAGGTCGGCGTCGCGATCGACTCCCTGGAAGACATGGAGGTGCTGCTCGACGGCATCCCGCTGGAGCGGGTCTCGACCTCGATGACGATCAACGCCACCGCGGCGATGCTGCTGCTTCTCTACCAGCTCGTCGCCGAGAAGCAGGGCTGCCCGCCGGAGAAGATCACCGGCACGGTGCAGAACGATATCCTCAAGGAGTACGCCGCCCGCGGGACGTACATCTTTCCGCCCAAGCCATCGATGCGGCTGATCACCGACCTGTTCGCTTACTGCAGGCGGAGCCTGCCGAACTGGAACACCATCTCCATCTCCGGCTACCACATGCGTGAGGCCGGCTCGACCGCCGCCGAGGAGATCGCGCTGACGCTCAGCCACGCCATCGCGTACGTCGAGGCGGCACAGGCGGCCGGGTTGAAGGTCGACGACTTCGCGCCGCGCGTGTCCTTCTTCTTCGCCTGCCACATGGACTTCTTCGAGGAGGTGGCGAAGTTCCGGGCCGCCCGCCGCATGTGGGCGCGGATCATGCGCGACCGCTTCGGAGCCGCCGACCCGCGCTCGCAGGCGCTGAGGTTCCACACCCAGACGGGTGGGGTGACGCTGACCGCGCAGCAGCCGCTCAACAACGTCGTGCGCACCGCGCTCGAGGCGATGAGCGCCGTCCTCGGGGGAACCCAGTCGCTGCACACCAACGCGTTCGACGAGGCGCTCGGGCTGCCGTCGCAGAACGCGGCCGAGATCGCGCTGCGGACGCAGCAGGTCATCGGCCACGAGACGGCCGTGCCTTACGTCGCCGACCCGCTTGGCGGCTCGTACTACGTCGAGAACCTCACCGATCGCGTCGAGGAGGAGGCGCTGGCGATCATGGCCGAGATCGACGAGCGAGGTGGCGCGGTCGCGTGCATCGAGTCGGGCTGGACGCAGAGGCGCATCGCCGACAGCGCGTACCGCATGCAGCTGCGTGTCGAGTCGGGCGAGCGGGTGATCGTCGGCGTCAACAGGTACACCGAGAGCGATGCGCGGCCGGTCGAGATCCTGCGCGTCAATCCGCGCCAGCAGGCGGCGCAGGCCCGCGCGCTGAAAAGGCTCCGGGCCCGGCGCGCCCAGGCCACGGTGGACCGGCGCCTGGCCGACATCGAGCAGGCCGCGCGAGGCGGCTCGAACCTGATGCCGCCGCTGAAGGCGGCCCTGGCCGACTACGTGACGATCGGCGAGTGTTGCCGCGTGCTCCGCGGCGTTTTCGGCGAATACCAACCCCAGGAGGCGGCATGAGCCAACAGCGTGTCACCCCGATGCTCGCCTATGAGAACGGCCCCGCGGCTATGGACTGGCTAATACGTGCTTTCGGCTTTCGCGAGCTGGACCGGCGAGTCGAGAACGGACGCCTGACCCACGGCGAGCTCGACACCGGCGGTGGCGTGGTCATGCTCGCCACCCCGTCGCTGCACTACCACGGGCCGAAGCGGCACCGCGACGAATGCGAGGTCGCGCGCGCCTGGCACGACGTGCCGTACATCATCGAAGGCGTGCTGGTTTCCGTCGAAGACGTCAATGGTCACTACGAGCGCGCGCGCCGCGAGGGCGCGACCATCCTGTCCGAGCTGGAGACCGGCGAGCCGGGCGCCCGCTACCGCGCAGAGGACCTCGAGGGCCATCGCTGGATGTTCGTCCAGCGGTGACCGCGCACAGGAAGGTCGACCCGCTAAACGAGCTGCGGCAGCGGAAGTACGAGGCCGGGCACGGCGACGCGGAGGCGTTCCGGCGCCAGCACGCCAAGGGCAAGCTGACCGCGCGCGAGCGCATCTCCCGGCTCGTCGACCGGAACTCGTTCGAGGAGCTGGACCTCTTCGCGAGGCCGGCCGCGGGCCCTCCTTGTGGCGGCGTCGTC
>CBJLKR010000254.1:0-2526 GCA_966423695.1 uncultured bacterium
ATCTTCCTCGTCAACCGCGACCTGACTCAGACCGGGCAGGTGACGATCGACGTGCGCAGTCTGGGCTCGTCGCACGTACTCGAGGCGACCACACTGGCCGACTCAGATGTCTACGCCAAGAACACCCTCGCCGAACCGCATCGGATCGCCCCGACCACGAACACCAGCGCGAGGCTGTCCGACGGCGTGCTCACCGTCGATCTGCCACCGGTGTCGTGGACGGCGATTGCTCTCGGCTGAGTGCCCGATTGTATGGCGCGCCGCCTGATCGGCGTTCCAGGACGGCGTCGGCAACTACGGCACCGAACCGCTCGTCCTGGACCACCCCGAAGATGGCCTGGATACCACCCTGACAACCAAGCGGGCCGGGCTCCGCTTAGTGCGCGAAGTGCTCCGACGCCCCGTGCGCGACGTACGCGGCCTCGTCGTCGTAGATCTCGAGGGCTATGTGGTGGCCGCGACCTGGATCGCGCAACCCGGCAGCGAGGACGTCGTCCTCGACGCCATCGACGCAGGCCCACGCTTCGCCGGGATCCGGGCAGTACAACCTGATAGTGCGTATCTCTCGAGCTTGGGACCGGCCCGTCGAAGGGCAAGGATTTCGCGACCACTCGGCGTCGCCGATCACGATGCAGCGGCCGCGGAACCACGGATCGGGCGGGGGTCCACTCGGGCAGCGCTGCAAGCTGAGCGAGAAGTCGCAGGCCAAGCTGGCTGCGATGCTGGAGGAGGGGCTGGCGGCACACGGCTGGGACGAGGACCAGGTGTGGACCGGTGCCCGGGTCGCCAAGCTGATCGGCCGCAAGTTCCACGTCTCCTACAGCCCGGAGGCCGCCAGAGACCTGATGCACCGGCTCGGGTTCACCCCGCAGCGCCGGGTACGGCGGGCCGCGCAGCGGGATGAGGCAGCGGTGACCGCATGGAAGGAGCCAACGTGGCCTGAGATAAAAAGTCCCAGGCCGCGCGGGGTGCCTGGGCATGCTTCGAGGACGAAGCAGGCCAGCACCTGACACCGCCGCGCGACCGAACCTGGGGACGTCGGGGCCACACTCCGATCGTGAAGGTCGCCGGCCGTAGCTCCGGGCGGGTGCCGATCGCGGGGCTGATCGCCGTCAAGCCCGGAGCCCGCACCAGGCTGTTCTACCGGCTGCGGGTGCACCGCCGCCGCAAGAACGAGCGACGTTCCCTGTCCGAACGCGACTACATCGGCCTGATCGATGCCGCCCATCAGCAGCTCAAAGCACCGATCATCCTCATCTCTGACCGGTTGAACACCCACGTGTCCCGCACGATGGAGGAGATGATCGCCGCCCGGGGCTGGCTGACCGTCGTACTGCTCCCAGCCTACGCACCGGACCTGAACCCCGTGGAATGGGCCTGGGCCCACCTCAAGCACGGTTTGGTCAACCTCACCGCCGCCACCCTGGACCAGCTCAAAGCCCTGATCCGCAGCCGACTCAAGAGCTTCCAGTACCGGACCGACCTCCTCGACGGCTTCATCGCCGGAACCGGACTGATCCTCGACCCGCTACCACCCTGACATCAACACGCCAAGGTCAGTAACTTCGTGGACCCGTGCTGACGGGGAACCCGACGTGCTCGTCATCTGTGTGACCGACGGCTGCGAAACGAATATCTCGTGCCTGGCACGCATCGACTCGACCACGACACGATGAAACCCAACCCCGAAGGCGAGTTCGCGCCGCCTCTACAGTCAGGCGTCCGCGCAGGTCGGCGGTGCCGTGGGCCGGAGAAAGCGAGACGAAATCGCTTTGTTCCTCCCCGACCTGTCGCCGGCGGCGGACTGGCTCCGCCGACCCTCGCGGCGACTGCGCCCAGTCATACGAACACCCGAGCGGTTGAAGCCCGAATGGCGGGGTACCCGGTGGCCTCACGAACTCCGTCTACCGAAAGGCGGCACATCATGGGCTTGATCGCGGCGGTCCTGTTCGGCATCGCCTACTTCATCCACGGCAGCGAGACCTCGACCAAAATCTGGTTCGACCCCACGAGCCTGATGCTGCTCGGCCTGCTGGCCCTGGCTCTGCACCTGCTGGGCGTCGGCACCGGCTGGTACGCCCGGCGGCGCTGACTCGAAGGGCGGGAGGCATCATGATCGTAGTCGCGATTGTCGCGATAGTCGTCATCTCGGGCATCGTCATTCTGGGAGTGGTCGAGTACGACCGGCGCAGGAAGCGGGCCGCTTACGGCTCTGAGTTCGACGCCCTGGTCCGGCAGGAGGGCAGCCCGCGGGCCGCCGACCGGGAGCTGAGCCGCCGTCGGCGGGCGTACGCGAACCTGGACCTCCGGCCGCTGGGCGGCCAGGAGCGTGAGCGCTACGCCCAGAACTGGCGCCAGGTGCAGGAGTCGTTCGTCGACGACCCCGTCGCGGCGCTCAACGATGCCGAAGCGCTGGTCGTCCGCGTGGCACAGCTCAGGGGCTACCCGAGCGGCGACGACGAGGAACTCCTAAAGCTGCTGTCCATCCCGCACACCTCGGCGGTCACGGGCTACCGCGAAGCGGTG
>CBJLKR010000255.1:0-2510 GCA_966423695.1 uncultured bacterium
GATCAGCAGCTTCATGGCGAGCGAGTGGGCGCAGGCCCTGATCCTCGCGATCGCGATCATGGGCCTCAACATCCTGGTCGGCTACAGCGGCCAGCTGTCGCTCGGCCACGGCGCCTTCATGGCGCTCGGGGCGTACATCTCCGCCATCCTCGCGCGCCGCTACCACATGGACTTTCTGCTGACGATTCCGATTGCCGCCGTCGCGACCGGCGTGGTGGGCTTCCTGTTCGGCGTGCCGGCGCTGCGCCTGTCCCCCCTCTACCTGGCGCTCGCCACGTTCGCGCTCGCCGTCGTCAGCCCGAGCATCATCAAACGCCCGCACGACCTGACCGGCGGCGTCCAGGGCATCCCGGTCGCCCAGCCCAACCCGCCCGACTTCGCCAGCGGCGTCTTCTCGACCATCACCGGCGCGGCGATGACCAGCGACCAGTGGATCTACTACGTCACGCTGGCGATCGCGATCGTGCTGTTCTGGGTCGCGTGGAACCTGGCCCGCCACCGGCCGGGCCGGGCGATGCGCGCCATCCGGGACCGAGAGGTCGCGGCCGCGGCCTCCGGGATCAACGTCGCCGGCTTCAAGACCCTGGCCTTCGCGATCTCCGCGTTCTACGCGGGGACCGCCGGCTCGCTCTTCGCGCTTTCGACCGGGTTCATCAGCCCGGACACCTTCCCTGTCTCGCTCTCGATCCAGCTTCTGGTCGGGGCGGTGATCGGCGGGCTCGCCTCCATCCCCGGCCCGCTGCTGGGGGCGATCTTCGCCTACTTCCTGCCCATCGAGTCGAACCAATGGGTGCCGAGCCAGACGTGGCTGCCGGACCAGATCACCTCGACCGTCAAGAACGCCGGCCCGGCGGTCAGCTACGGCGTGGTCCTGATCCTGCTCATGATCTTCGCCCCCAACGGCATCGTCGGCCTCTTCCGCTCCGGCTACACGGTGCTGTACCGCCGGCTGCGCGGGCCTGGCGATCGGGAGATTGGACAAACCCCACCAGATCCCCAGACTGTTTAAATACAAACTCATCAAAGCGGGAGGAGTTTCTATGGACAAGAAGTCGCCTCTGCTTGCCACCCTGGCGAGCGCTTTCGTCCTGATCGCCGCTTGTGGCGGTAACGGGGGTACCACCACGCAGACCGACGTCGGGGTGACGAACAACTCCATCCTGCTCGGGACCACGATCGCGCTCTCCGGGCCAGCCGCGGCCTACGGCACCATCGCCAACGCCGAGAACGCGTACTTCACGTACGTCAACAACAACCAGGGCGGCGTCAACGGCCGCAAGATCAACTTCAAGATCCTCGACGACGCCTACAACCCCGCGCAGACCGTGCCGTTGACCAAGCAGCTGGTCGAGTCGGACCAGGTCTTCCTCATGTTCAGCGGCCTCGGCACGCAGGCCCAGACCTCGGTTCGCGACTACCTCAACGGCAAGAAGGTGCCGCAGCTGTTCGTGGCCACGGGCGCGACGACCTTCATGAAGGACTTCTCGTCCAACCAGTGGACGCTTGGCTGGCAGCCGCCGTACCAGGGAGAGGCGCGCATCTACGCCAAGGACGTGATGCAAAACCACCCGAACGCGAAGATCGCGGTGCTCTATCAGAACGACGACTACGGCCAGGACTATCTGAAAGGCCTGACCGACGGGCTCGGCGACAAGGCCTCGACGCTGATTGTCGACAAGGAGCCATACGACGTCACCGCGGCCAACCCGTTCGCGCAGCTGACGAAGCTCAAGGCGTCAGGGGCCGACACCCTCTTCCTGTTCTCGACGCCGAAGCCCTCGATCCAGTCGCTGGCCTTCATCACCGCCGGGCTGCATTGGGAGCCGACGATCTACCTGAACTCGGTGTCCAACCCGCAGGTGTACATGGGCCTGGCGGCGAAGTCAGGCGCCGCGCTGAAGAACGTGACCAGCGTCGGCTACATCAAGGACCCGACCGACCCGCAGTGGAACAGTGACGCGGGCATGCAGCTGTACAAGCAGGTCATCGCCAACTGCACGACGTGCAACGTCAACGACGGATTCAACATCTATGGCGTCGCCGTGGCGTACACCATGGTCGACGTGCTCAAGCAGGCGGGATCGAACCTGACCCGCGCCAACGTCATGAAGATCGCCTCGAGCCAGCTCAACGAGTCCAACCCCTTCCTGCTGCCGGGCGTCAAGGTCACGACGACCTCGAGCGACCACTTCCCGATCATGCAGGAGCAGGTGATCACCTGGAACGGGAAGGGCTGGTCGCTGCAGGGCAGCCTGATCGACGAGCGAGGCACTATCAAGTAATCCTCCGGACAATCCATGAACGCGTGCAGCCCTGGCCGGGCGCGCGCAGGGCGCACCCTTACTGGCTGCACGCGTACCTCCTCGTTTACGTCCCGCTGGGGCTGTACGCCGACAGCAAGGTCACGGCCGTCTGGCAGCAGGACGTGCTCGGCGGGCTCACGTTCGTCGCCCTCTACCTCGCCGCGCTGAAGGCGCCGGCGGGATCCCGAACCCAGGTGTGGGTGTGCG
>CBJLKR010000256.1:0-2394 GCA_966423695.1 uncultured bacterium
CGACCTGTTCGAGACCTATGCCGTGACGATGATCGCCGCCATCCTGCTCGCGTCGCTGCTGTTCCACAGCCAGGTCGGGTGGCTGATCTATCCGCTGCTCCTGGGCGCGGTCAGCGTCGTCGGCTCGATCGTGGGCACTTTCTTCGTACGCGTCTTCAACCCGCGCTGGATCATGGGCGCGCTTTACGCCGGCTTGCTCGTCGCCGTCCTGATCGCGGTCGTCGGATTCTTCTTCGTCACGAACTACATGAAGGGAGCCGGCTATCTGCCCGGGTTCGACCACGACCCGATGAACCTCTTCTACTGTGCGCTGGTCGGCGTCGTGATCACCGTCCTGATCGTCGCCATCACCGAGTTCTTCACCGAGACGAGGTACTGGCCCGTGCACCTCATCGCCAAGGCCTCAGTGACCGGCCACGCGACGAACATCATCGCCGGTCAATCGATCGGGATGATGGCGACGGCGCTGCCCGTGGTCGTCATCGCGGCCGGCATTCTGGCCAGCTACAGCCTCGGAGGCCTCTTCGGTATCGCGATCGGCGCCGTCGCGATGCTTTCCATGACCGGGATCATCGTCGCCATCGACTCGTACGGGCCGATCACCGACAACGCGGGCGGCATCGCCGAGATGGCGAACCTGCCCCCCGAGGTGCGCGGCGTGACCGACCCGCTCGACGCCGTGGGCAACACGACCAAGGCTGTGACCAAGGGTTACGCGATCGGCTCGGCTGGTCTTGCGGCCCTGGTCCTCTTCGCTTCGTACACGCAGGAGCTGGCCAAAGCCGGTCACCCGACCAAGTTCGAGCTGAACGACCCGACCGTCATTGCCGGCCTGTTCCTCGGCGGCATCCTCCCGTTCCTGTTCGGGTCGCTCGCCATGCTGGCGGTCGGCCGGGCCGGCGGCCTTGTCGTCGAAGAGGTCAGGCGCCAGTTCCGCGAGATCAAGGGCATCCTCCAGGGCACCGGGCGGCCGGAGTACGGCACCGCTGTCCGCATCGTCACCGCCGCGGCGCAGCGGGAGATGATCCTGCCCGGCGTGATCCCCGTCGTCGCGCCGCTGGCCGTCGGGTTCATCCTCGGTCCTCGCGCGCTGGGAGGCATGCTGCTGGGCGCGATCATCACGGGCCTGTTCCTCGCCCTGCAGATGACGAGCGGCGGGGCGGCCTGGGACAACGCCAAGAAGTTCATCGAGGAGGGCAACCTCGGCGGCAAGGGATCCGAGGCGCACAAGGCCGCGGTCACGGGCGATACGGTGGGTGATCCGAACAAGGACACGGCCGGTCCCGCGATCAACCCGATGATCAAGGTCGTCAACATCATCGCCATCCTCATCGCCGCCTCGGTGGCCTCGAACGCGCTGATCCGCTGATCTAGAAGCCCGGCTTTAAACTCGTCCGTTGAGGTGGACGACTACCAGAAGGAGATCGCCGACCTCGAAACCCAGGTCGAGCAGCTGGTCGAGGCGGAGGGCGACGTCAAGACGATCGCCGAGCTCAGCATGCAGCTGGAGATCTTGAAGGCCCTCTACACGCGCGCCATCGACCTGTACCAGCGGGGCGCCAAGGACGAGGGCCTGCGCTATGGCCTGCGGATCCAGGGTTACGGGGACTGGACGATCGACAACGTCTACGCCTTCGTCTACGAGCGCTCGGTGGAGCTCGAGCCGAAGGCGCACAGCGCGTTCGTCGGCGGCATCCGATCGACCGATTTCGCGTTGATGCTCAACCCATAGGAGGCAGGGAGATGGAGACGGCGCTGACCCCCCTCGAGTTCGCTCGTCGCACACGCAAGCTGTACGGCGGCCGCATCGGCGTCGTCGACGGCGACGTGCGCCTTACCTACGAGCAGTTCTTCGACGGATGCGACCGGTGGTCCTCGGCCCTGCAGGCGATGGGCGTCAAGCCCGGCGACCGCGTCGCCTACATCGCGCCGAACACCCGCGAGCAGCTCGAATCCTTCTACGCCGTGCCGCAGATCGGCGCGGTCGTCGTGCCCATCAACTACCGCCTGACGGCCGACGATTTCGTGTACATCACCGCGCACTCGGGCGCGAAGGTGCTGTGCGTCCATCCCGACTACGTCGAAGCGGTCGACGGCGTGCGCGACCAGCTCAAGGGTGTCGAGCACTTCGTCGTCCTGGGCAAGGCGGGCGGGCGCAAGGGCTGGGTCGAGCGCGACGCGGAGATCGCGCGTGCGACGCCGTCGTTCAAGCGGCCCGAGATCCACGAGGGCGATCTGCTAGCGCTCAACTACACGAGCGGGACGACGGCCAAGCCGAAGGGCGTGATGATCACGCACCGCAACGCGTGGATGAACGTGATGGACACGCTGGTCCACTTCCACATCACCGTCGACGACGTCTACCTGTGGACGCTGCCGATGTTCCACGCCAAC
>CBJLKR010000257.1:0-2343 GCA_966423695.1 uncultured bacterium
CGTAGTAGTTGCAGCGCGTATCGACGCAGAGGTTGCCGCCGATCGTGCCCGCGTTGCGCAGCGGTGGCGACGAGACAAGGCCCGCGGCCTGCGCGTAGCCCGCAAAGCCCGCGCGGAGATGCGGGTCATGCGCAGCGGCGCTCAGCGTGACGCCGGCGTCGACGACGCACTCCGTCGAGCCGTTGTGGATGGCGCGCGGGAGGAAGTCGAGGCCGATGAGCGTGTCCAGCTCGAACTGCCTGCGCTTCAGCTTGGGAAGGAGGTCTGTGCCGCCGGCGACGAACATCGCGCGAGCGCCGTGCTCCGCGGCCATCGCCGCGGCCTCGCGCGCGGTCTTCGGACGCAGGTACCTAAATCGAGGAAGCCTGAGCATTCGCGTCCCGCGGCGGCGGCTCGACCTTGATGGCCGGTGGATAAGGAATCTCCGGGAAGCGGGGCGGCCCGTATCGGGGCAGCTCTCCCTTCTCCTTGCGGCGCAGCGCCTCGACGATCTTCTCGGGCGTGACCGGCACCTCGTCGATCCACACGCCAAGCGCGTCGTACACCGCCGCGCACAGCGCGGGGGGAACGGGAAGCAGCGGGCCCTGGCCGGCCTCCTTGGCGCCATAGGGCCCCTCGGGGTCGTTGGTCTCGACGATGAAGGTCTCGACCTCCGGCACGTCGAGGAACGTCGGCGACTTGTATTCGAGCATCGACGGCCACTTGTGCAGGCCCCTGCGGAAGACCTGCTCCTCCATCAACGCCTCGCCCAGGCCCATGTACACGCTGCCTTCAACCTGGCCTTCGACCAGCACCGGGTTGATCGCTCGCCCGACATCGTGGGCGATCCAGACTTTGTTCACACGCACGAGACCCGTGCGCGCGTCGGCGTCGAGGTCGACGACGCACGCGGAGTAGCTGTACGCCGGGCTCGGCCCGACGCCTGAACCCTTGTACGGACCGGCAATCTTCGGCGGCGTGTAGCTGCCCGCCGTCGTGAGCGTGCCGAACCGCGCCTCGGCCAGCACGGCGGCTTCCTCGAACGTGACGTCGTCGTACTTTCGGCCGCCTGCCTCGACTGCTTCGACGAGCAGCGCGCGCATCTTGCGTGCCGCCTCGAGGGCAGCGTTGCCGGCCATGAAGGTGACGCGCGACGAGTACGAGCCGAGGTCGATCGGCGTCGTGTCGGTGTCCGCCGTGACGAGCCGCACGTCGGCGGGCTGGAGGCCGAGCTCCTCGGCGACGACCGTGGCCAGCACCGAGTCCGAGCCCTGGCCGATGTCCATCGCGCCGCAGTACGCGGTCACGCCTCCGCGGTCGACCTTGATCTGGACCTCGGAGTGGGGCATATCGTTCCAGTAGATCGCCGTGCCCGCGCCCGACAGGTAAGAGGAGATGGCAAAGCCCATGCCGTGGCCCGGGCGGCGCTCGCGCTCGCGAAAGCGCGAGGCCTTCATCACGCGGTCCGTGCACTCCTCGAGCCCGCACGAGGTGACGCGCAGCCAGTTGACCGTGCGGGTGTTCGGCCGCACGAAGTTGCGACGTTTCATCTCGACAGGATCGAGGCCCAGGTCGCGCGCGATCTTCTCCAGGTGCAGCTCGAGCGCGAACCGCGGCTGCGGCGTGCCGTGGCCGCGTTTCGGCCCGCATGGCGGCTTGTTGGTGAAGACCCGGCAGCCTTCGAACCGGTAGGCGGGGATCCGATAGGTGACGGTCTGCAGCGCGCCGGTGTAGAAGGTCGAGGCCACGCCGTACGAGCCGTAGGCGCCGCCGTCGAGGGCGGTGCGGAAGTGCATGGCCGTGACCTCGCCTTCCCGCGTCACGCCGCTGCGCACCCACATCAGCACCGGGTGCCGGCCGCGGTGCGCGTAGAAGACCTCCTCGCGCGTGAGGGTGCATTTGACGGGCCGCCCGGTGACCATCGCCAGCTTCGCGACGACCATCTCGTGCGCGAACGGGTCCGTCTTGCCGCCGAACCCGCCGCCGTGCGCCGCGCCGATGACTCGGATGCGGTGCATCGGCAGCTCGAGCACCTTCGACAGCGCGCGGTGCACGTAGTGGACGACCTGCGTCGACGACCACAGCGTCACCCTGCCGTCGACGTATGTGGCGATCGCGCTGTGCTGCTCCATCGGGAGATGCGTGTTGCCCTGGTAGAAGAACACGTCCTCACGGACGTGATCGGCGCGGGCGAAGCCGCCGTCCACGTCGCCGAACTCGAGGGTGACGAACTTGTGGACGTTGTCCGGCCCACCGTAGTCGTGAATGCGCTCGTCCTTCGGCGTCTCGAGCGCGGCCTCGATCGACATAACCGGTTCCAGCACGTCGTACTCGACGGCGATCGCGTCGCACGCCGCGGCGGCG
>CBJLKR010000258.1:0-2005 GCA_966423695.1 uncultured bacterium
GAAGTGGTCGCACGCAGCCGCGGTGAGCTTGTAGACGTGCTCCGGCCGGCCGCGCCTGTGCCCGTTCTCCGCCGCCGCCACCGTCGCCAAGCCCGCGGCTTCGAGAGAGTCGAGGTGGCACAGGGCGCCCTGCTTGGAGACCTCGAGGTGACCCGCGATCTCGCCGAGGGTGGCGTGGCCCCGCGACTTGAGAAACGCGAGGATAGCTTCGCGCTTGGACTCCACGAAGATCAGTCTACGAGTTTGTCAACATGCATGTTGAAATACCCCTTGCCGTGAGCCGCGATCGCGCCCTTCTCCTCGTGGCCAGGGGCGTGCGCGCCTTCGCGTTCGGCTTCTCCGCCGTGCTGCTCGGCGTCCACCTCGAGCAGTCGCGCCTGTCGCCCGCGCAGATCGGGTTGACGCTGGGCATCGGTCTCGCCGCGGCATCCCTGGCCGGGCTCGCCTCCGCGCTGGCCGGCGCCCGCATCGGCCGCCGCCGGACGCTGGCCGCAGTCGGGGGCCTGATGGCCCTGACCGGCCTCGACCTGGCCCTGGCGACGAACCCCGCGCTGCTCATCCTGTCCGGCGTCACCGGCATGCTCGGCGCCGCCAGCGTCGACTACGGCCCTTTCGCGTCGGTCGAGCAGGCGGTGCTCGCGGAGACGGTGACGAAGGAGGCGCGCAACAGGGCCTTCGGGCGCTACTCGTTAACCGGCGGCCTCTTCAACGCCGCGGGCGGTTTGTCCGCCGCCGTCTTCGCGGGCACGCGCGCGTACTTCCTTCTCTATGCGGCGATCGGAATCGTCACCGGGGTGCTCCCGCTGCTCATGTCGGCCAGGGTCGAAGGCGAGCCGGTGCAGCGGGCGTTCGGCTCTTTCCGCCCGCTCGCCGGGCTCGCCGCCCTGTTCGCGGTCGACTCTCTTGGCGGAGGGTTCGTCGCCAACGCCGTGATCGCCTACTGGCTCCACGTGCGTTTCGGCGCGCCGCCCGACCTCCTCGGCCCTGTTTTCGCCGGCGTCGCCATCCTGCAGGCGCTGTCGTACGAGGTGTCCGGCAGGCTTGGCGACCGCATCGGCCTCGTCAACACCATGGTCTTCACCCACCTGCCCAGCAACGTCCTGCTTCTCCTCGTCCCGCTCGCGCCAACGCTGGCCTGGGCGGTGGGCCTGCTGCTCGCGCGATTCGCGCTTTCCCAGATGGACGTTCCCGCGCGGCAGGCGTACATCGTGTCGATCGTGCCGCCGGGCGAGCGCGCGGGCGCGGTGGCGATGACGGGCGCGGTTCGCGGCGTCGCCATGTCGTTCGGGCCGGCGCTTGCGGGCGTCGCCATCGGTGCGGCCGCGTTCGGCCTGCCCTTCTTCGCCGGCGGCGGGCTGAAGATCGCCTACGACATCGCGCTTTACGCGGGGTTCAGAAACCGCCGCGCCGGGCACGAGACTTAGAGCGGTGGAACAGCTCGACCGCGCCGAGATCGAGCGCCGCTTGACCGAGATCCGTGACCGGATGCGGCCGCTCGAGGACGGGTTGGCCGCCTTGCGGGCGGAGCGCGACGTCCTGCTGACCGAGCTGCGGCGGAGAGAAAGGCTTGCCCACAGGACCCAGCGCGCGGATCTCAAGTCGGCGATGCGGGAGGGCCGGTACCCGACCGTCGCCGAGCTGGTGGCGGCGACCGACTCCGGGTCGCTGGAGGACTATGTGTACAACCTCAAGACGGGCGGCGAGGTGCGGCTCGGCTTTCCCGGCTCTCGGGCGCAGAGCCTGGCGTTCACCGATGGCGTGAGCACCGCCCAGGCGAGCGACTTCGCCGAGGCGGCCCGGCTCTACGCCGCCGGTTGGGAGCTCGGGAGCCCCGGCAGGCCGGGCGTTCGGGTGCATTTCCCCGGCACGCGTCAAGAGCGGTTGATTTCCGCCGGCGAAGTGTATGCTCGCCCAGGCGACCGGGGTCCAGGGTGAGGACGTTGAGCTTCCACCCACCATGCGCGAGAACTGCCGGACGACCGTAGACGCCGGGCCGCGCGGCGCT
>CBJLKR010000259.1:0-1873 GCA_966423695.1 uncultured bacterium
GGGCGAACCGGCGCCGGTCGACGAGATCCTGCGCCTCGACGAGACGTGGCGGGCGCACCTGCACAAGGCGGAGACGGTCAAGGCGCAGCAGAACGAGCTGTCGAAGGAGTTCGCGCGCAGCCGCGACGCCGCGCTCAAGGACCGACTTCGCCAGATGGCCGACACGGCGAAGAGCGAGCTGTCGGTCGCGGACGCCGTGAAGCGTGAGCTCGACGACCTGCTCCTTCGAGTGCCGAACGTCTTCGACGAGTCGGTGCCCGTGGGCGCGAGCGAGGCCGACAACGTCGTCACGAGGGAGTGGGGGACCAAGCCCGAGCTCGGCTTCACGCCGCGGACGCACTACGACCTCGGCGAGGCGCTGGGGATCCTGGACTTCGAGCGGGCCGTGAAGATCGCCGGCTCGCGTTTCGCGTTTCTCGTCGGCGAGGGCGCGCGGCTCGAGCGCGCGCTGGTGCAGTTCATGCTCGACGTGCACACGCGCGAGCACGGATACGTCGAGATGTGGTCGCCGCTGGTCGTGAACAGCGCGGCGATGACCGGCACCGCGAACCTGCCGAAGTTCGCCGACCAGCTGTTCAAGATCGAGGACCGCGACCTGTGGTTGATCCCCACGGCCGAGGTGCCGGTCACGAACTATCACAGCGACGAGATCCTCGACGCGGATCGGTTGCCGCTGAAGTACGTGTGCTACGCGCCATCGTGGCGGACAGAGGCCGGCGCCGCAGGAAAGGACACGCGCGGCTTCATCCGTCTGCACCAGTTCTCGAAGGTCGAGCTCGTCAAGGTCACGACCCCGGAGACGTCGATGGACGAGTTCGAGAAGCTGACCCGCGACGCCGAGGTCATCCTCCAGCGCCTGGGCCTGCACTACAACGTGATGCTGATGTGCACGGGCGATATGGGCTTTGCGCAGTACAAGAAGTACGACCTCAATGCCTGGGCGCCGGGCCTCGACCGGTATCTGGAGGTCTCGTCGTGCTCCGTGTTCAACGACTTCCAGGCGATGCGCGCGAACATCCGCTACCGGCCCGAACGCGGCGCAGCGCCGCGCTACGCGCACACGATCAACGGGTCGGGCCTGGCGTTGGCGAGGACGATCGACGCGATTCTGGAGACGTATCAGCGCTCGGACGGGATGGTCAACGTGCCTGAAGTCTTGAAGCCGTACATGGGCGGGGTCGAGCTGATCGGGGCGCGATAATCGCTCTCTCCCTGCGTCGGAGGGGTGGCCGAGTCCGGTTTATGGCGGCGGTCTTGAAAACCGTTATTGGTGCAAGCCAATCCTGGGTTCAAATCCCAGCCCCTCCGCCAGACTGGTGGCCCTTGATCAACCCGCACCCGCCGCCCTCCCGATGGCAGTACTACCTCAACCCGTGGTGGCGCGAGGTCCGTGTCTACGTCACCAACCTCGACGAGCGCGAATGCCGGCGGCGCCTGGACGAATCGACCAGCCGGTTCCTCGGCCGTGTCGTCGGACGCGCGATGTTCAGCGCCGCCGCCTACACGCTTCACCACGTCACCTTCTTCCGCAACAGCTTCAAGCCGTACGCGTACATCAAGTTCGACGCGTCGTTTCCACCCCAGACCATCCTGCGCGTGACGTTCATGTCGCCCGTTTCAGTCCGCGTCTTCTTCGTCTTCTGGTACGCGTTTCTCGTCTTCTACGCGACCGTCGCGCTTGCTGCCGCGTGGAGTCACCTGCGGTCCGGTGAAGCGCTTTTGATCGCGCTCTTCCTCGGCGGCTTTGCCGCCATGCCTTTGTTGATGAACACGGTCGGCCGCGCCGTATCGTCGGGCGACCCGCAGTTCCTCACCCAGTTCCTCCTCGACGAGCTCGAGCTCCGCGAGCCGGTCGGGCTGCCGATCGCGTAGG